>JAGBNQ010000058.1 GCA_017634275.1 Ruminococcus sp.
AGTTGCAGGCATACTTATCTACGCTAAATCAGACGCAAACGGCTTTAATATGATGTGGAGATATTTCTCATGGGCTAACGAAACTATAGCGGCATTCTCATTTACGCTGATAACCGTTTACATGGTCGAGAAAAAGATGCCGTTTATAATGGCGCTTATACCGGGAATGTTCTATACATATGTCGTTACCTGCTACATATTAAACGCAGCTATCGGCTTTAACCTTTCGTGGACGCTCAGCTACATGATCGCAGGCGTTCTTACCGCAGCTTACACGGCGGCTCTTATGATATATTCAAAGAAAAGGGCAAAAAGAATTGGTTAAGGCAGCATTTCGTTTGGTTAGGCAGATTACACAATAAATAACACTTAATTTCGTTAAATAAAACAATGGAAAAACGCCGCCTTTGTTGCGGATATGTTGCACGGGATATGATATAATTACCTTATGGGTATTATCATTCCCGTGCTGTTTTTTAGGACAAACAAAAGCCGCTTATACTTGACTTATTATTAAAAATATATTATAATAGTATGAAGGCAGTAATAATAATCAAGGCACAAAATATTATTTCCCTTTGAGGTGAGTATAGATGTACTACAGATTATGTGATGATATAGCACTGAGGAGCTGGCTGTTCATTTCGGGCGCTTTCTACAGAAAGCATGAGACCTATGCGCAGGGCTTAAAGGGCGAGGAATTTGAGCTTATGCTGCTCTGTGACGGCGAGCATGACCTGGAAAGCAGTGACCTTTTGGAAAGCCTTGTTAAGAGGCAGCTCATAGAAAAATGCGAAAAGGGCGAAAAGCCTAATGAGTGGTCAGCATACAAAAGCTACAAGCACCGCTATTTCCCGAAGATGAACTTTATGATAACGGGAAAGTGCAATTACAACTGCCTGCACTGCTTTAATGCGGCCGACAATGCGCCGATAATGACCGAGTGGACTTACGAGCAGGCGATAGACCTGCTTGACCAGGCGCGTGAGTGCGGAGTTAATGCATTCACGATAACGGGCGGCGAGCCGATGCTCCACCCGAGGTTTATGGATATTGTTTCGGCTATATACGAGCGCGGAATGTTTATTGAGGAGCTTAACACAAACGGCTACTTTTTAACGCAGGAAATTCTTGACAAGATGAAGGAGATAGGGTGTATCCCCTACATAAAGATATCCTTTGACGGGTTAGGCTGCCATGACTGGATGAGGGACAGAAAAGGTGCTGAGCAAAGAACGCTTGCGGCTATGGAGCTTTGCGTTAAAAACGGCTTTAGGGTAATGTCACAGACGCAGGTACATAAAAGAAACCTGCATACACTTATTCCGACTGCGAAAAAGCTTGCAGAGATAGGCGTTGACACCTTAAGGCTGATAAGAACGACAGAGGTTCCGCGCTGGGAGGAGAATGCCCCCGACAGCTGCCTGCCGATAGAGGACTACTATCAGGCGATGCTTGATTTTATGAGGGAATATAAAGGCTTAGGGCTTGATATGGATATAATCATATGGCAGTTTATGAAGGCATACCCTAAGCACAAAAACTATCACCTTGACGCGGTCTTATGCCCTACGGGGAAATTTAACCCTACAGACCCTATCTGCAAGGGCAACAGAGGAATGATAGGCGTTACATCGAGCGGCGATATCGTGCCGTGTCTGCAAATGTCGGGCTACTTTGAGGAAAAGGGCATTCACCTCGGAAATCTGCATACTACTCCCCTATCAGAGCTTTTGATTGGCGGGGATTATATGAAACTTGTGTGCGCCAATCTGCACAACCAGCTTAAGAACAACCAAAAATGCGCGGCTTGTAAATTCTACGGCTACTGCAACGGCGGCTGCCCTGCTCTGGGTGGGCTTTATTCGCCAAAAAAGCTTGACCTTTACGGCTGCGATATAACTAAATGCATTTTCTACGAAAACGGGTGGTATTTCAAGGTGCTTGACGCTATGGAGGGCTGGAGCAATACCACACCGATAGATATTTTTGAAAGGGAGATAAATAAATGAGAAAACTCCTTGCAATTTCAGCAGCACTTATTCTTTGTCTGAGTTTATCTGCTTGCGGAGGGGATAATGACAGCTCTGACACATCGGCTGCAAAGGTCAAGAGCGAGAGCGCTGCCGAAAGCACGGCTAAGGACAGCAAAAATGACAGCTCATCGGTTTTGCTCGGCGAGAACGCAAAGGAATACCACATCACGGGCTACGGCACTGTTGACGGGGTGTATTCGCTCGACCTTGCGCAGGGCGATAACTACTCGGAGTTTGTTACCATAAATGTTGATGATGAGGAGCTTGGCAAAGCACTCGGGGCTTTTTCGGAGAACTACACGATAAAGACTGATGCAGCGAGCGGCAAGCTCGGGGCATATGACCTTATCGACAAGGACGGGCTGAGCCTCGGGCAGCTTGATGCCGAGGGGATAAGGCAGCGCTTTGACAAGCTGTTAAAATATGATACTATGGAGTGGAGCTATGACGGCGAGGTAAGGCTGTCAGAGCTTGATGAGGGGATAGTTTACACGGCACCTATTGCCGAGAGCGGCGCGCCCGTATTTATTAACGACACGGACGAGGACATGGTAGTTTGGATTTCAAATGATGCAGATAATAACGAGTATGCATTCCCCTACCCCTTAAGAGGGATAGACGGGCTTAACAGGCCGAGCTTTAATATATTTACAATAGGCAGCAAGATCTATGTAAGGATAGAAAGAATTGATGCCGATAAGCTCAAAGCTATCAGCGACAGCGTGGAAACGGTTTTTGTAGACTCGCTTTCAAGCGGACAGAGCCGGAGTGTGGGCAATGCCTCAGTTATAGCAAATGCAGGTGAAACTGATATAAATATCAGCATTGTGACATATGACGGCGGCGTGTTTACCGAAACGATAGCCGCTAAAACGATATATGCTATAGACCCCATGCAGGCAGAGCATATAGAGATATCCCAATAAGAACGGAATGATGATATGGAGCTTAATGAATTAAAGGCATGGCAAAGCCTTGATGACAAGGAAAGGGCTGACCTTGCCGAATATGTAAAAAACCGCTTTGAGGGAGCAGAGCCGCACGAGGCGGAGGGCTTTGATCTTATAGGCATATGGAAAAGGCTTGCAGCGCTTAGCGAGATAACAGGCGCTGCCGATGTGATAAACAAAAAGCTGACAGCTAAGCTGCCGATAGAGTTTCATTCGCCCGAGGGGGTAAGGCTTGAAATATATGACTCCCTTGCAGGCGAGATACCTATTATCTACGCTGATGACCCGAGGGATTTTGAATCCCTTGTGACGCACATAATCTACAAGGGCAAGCGGCCTGAAAATATCGGGCAGACGGGCGCATCGTTCGTTTCGGGCAAGACTACGAGGTTTATTATTTTATCAGGCAAGCCCTACAGCAATGTTCCTGCAAGTGAGATAGGGGTAGATGAAAGGGACTGGGCGGAAAAGTCGATGACACTTCGCCGCAGCCACGAATGCACCCATTACTACACAAAGCAGGTATTCGGCATTTCAAATAACATTCTGCACGATGAGCTTATGGCGGATTTTATAGGGCTTTATGATGCCTTCGGGTTTTATAAGGCAGAGTGGTTTTTAAGATTTATGGGCGTTATAGAGGGCAGCGGCGGCAGGCTTATCGTCTACACCAAGGACTTATCAGATAACGCAAAGTCGGCAGTTTCCGAGCTTTTGGAGGCGGCTGCAAAGGGACTTGAGATTTGGTCGCAGAGCGAGGGCTTTAAGAGCCTTAGCAATGCTGAGCGAATAAATAAAATGTGTCATGCCGGGATCATCGGAATGACAAAAATAAATTAACGGAGGGTTTTTATTATGAACGTTACTATGACACACAATGACAGCGAGCTTACAGTTGCTATCGAGGGCAGACTTGATACGCTTACAGCACCCGAGCTTGAGGAGCAGCTTGAACCCGAGCTTGATGAGGCTGAAAAGCTCACATTCGATATGGAAGGGCTTGAATACATCTCATCAGCAGGGCTGAGAGTTCTGCTTACAGCAGTTCACGTCATGCAGGATAAGGGCGAGGAGGTATATGTAAAGAACGTTCGCCCCGAGGTGCTTGATGTATTTGAAGTTACCGGTTTCAGCGATTTTCTTAATATTATTTAATCGGAGGAGATTATTATGGCAGAGCAAAACCCCGGAATTTTCAGACAGAAATCCATTGACAGAATAACCTCGCCCGAGCAGCTTACAGATTACCTGAGAGTTACAAACCCGGGAATATGGATACTCCTTGCGGCGATAATCATTCTGCTGAGCGGCCTTTTTGTCTGGAGCATGGTCGGAAACCTTGAAACAGTCAGCGAGGGTGTTGCTGTTATCGAGGGTGGAAATGCTCAGATAATGATAACAGACACCGCAGGCGGCAGTATCGCTACGGGTATGACTGTTCGCATAGGCGATGATGAATACACCGTAACATCTGTTGAGCAGGACGAATACGGCAGGGCTGTTGCATTCGCACCTATTGACAAGGCTGACGGAAAATATGATGTAAAGATCGTTACCGAGAGCATTCATCCGATAAAATTCCTATTACAATAAAGAGGCCCGAACATGAGTGAGAAAAACGTAAAGATAAAGCCTACCATTACCAAAGGCTACGCTAAGGTGCCTGTGATAATGCAGCTTGAGGCGCTTGAATGCGGTGCGGCCTCTCTGGCAATGGTAATGGCTTACTATGGAAAATGGGTGCCGCTTGAACAGGTAAGAGCTGACTGCGGAGTTTCGCGTGACGGCTCAAATGCAAAAAACATTTCAAAGGCGGCAAGGAGCTACGGCTTTAAGGTGCAGGCCTTCAGCCGAACTCCCAAATCAATAAAGGAAAAGGGAAAATTCCCCTGCATAATCCACTGGAACTTCAACCACTTTGTCGTGCTTAACGGTTTCAAGGGAAAATATGCCTGCATAAATGACCCTGCAAAGGGTTTTGTAAAGGTAGGTCCCGAGGAGTTTGACAAGGCGTTTACGGGTATAACCATAAACATAACGCCGACAGACACATTTGAGCCGAGCGGCAAGAAAAAAAGCACATTGGACTTTGCGAGAAAGCGCCTTATCGGTGCAGGCGCGGCGGTGGCATTTGTAATGCTGACGACCGTTATCACCTCGCTTTTCGGCATTATAAACCCTATCATGTCGAAGATATTTATGGACAGGCTGCTGACGGGGCAGAACCGAAACTGGCTGATGCCGTTTATAGGCGTTATGTCAGCGCTGGCTGCGGTTCAGATAATAGTCGCGTGGGCGCAGACTATTTACAGCTTGAAGATAAACGGCAAAATGGCCGTCATCGGCAGCACGCAGTATATGTGGAAGGTCCTGCATATGCCTATGGAGTTCTTCTCGCAGAGAATGGCAGGCGATATCCAGTCAAGGCAGGCAACTAACGCAACTATTGCAGGAACGCTCGTCAATACCTTTGCGCCTCTCCTTTTAAACACGATAATGATGATATTCTACCTCGTGCTTATGCTAAGACAAAGCCTTATACTTACCGCAATAGGCATCAGCACGCTTGTACTTAACATTTTTATGTCAAGGATAATCTCGGAAAAGAGAATAAACATCACCCGTGTTATGCAGCGTGACAGCGCTAAGCTCGGCGCTACTACCGTTGCAGGTATCGAAATGATAGAAACTATCAAGGCGAGCGGCGCTGAAAACGGCTTTTTCCAGAAATGGGCAGGCTATCAGGCCTCTGTAAATGCGCAGGAGGTCAAGGCCGCTAAGATGAACAACTTCCTCGGTATGATACCGATGTTCCTGACAACTGTAGCTGACTACGCTGTAATGGTAATGGGTATCTACTTTGTAATGAACGGCGAGTTCACCCTCGGTGCTTTGCAGATGTTCCAGGGCTTTTTGGGCTCGTTTATGGCACCTGCAATGACACTCGTTTCGGCAGGGCAGACTATACAGGAAATGCGTACACAAATGGAGCGCGTTGAGGACGTTATGCAGTACCCCGTTGACAAAAACGCTATCGAGGACAGCGGTGAGGAGCAGACCCTTAAAAAGCTTAAGGGCAACATTGAGCTTAAAAACATAAGCTTTGGCTACTCAAAGCTCGCTGACCCGCTGATAAGCGATTTTTCGATGAATATAAAGCCCGGCGGCAGAGTTGCGTTTGTCGGCACATCGGGCTGCGGCAAATCTACCCTTTCAAAGCTCATTTCAGGCCTTTACGAGCCGTGGGGCGGCGAGATACTCTTTGACGGCAAGCCGAGATCACAGCACGCAAGGAGCGTTATGACAGGCTCTGTCGCAGTAGTCGATCAGGATATAACTCTCTTTGAGGGAACTATCGCTGATAATATAAAAATGTGGGACGAGTCGATAAAGGACTTTGAAATGATACTTGCTGCGCGTGATGCACAGCTGCATGATGATATAATGGCGCGTGAGGGCGGCTACCAATGCAAGCTCACCTCGGGCGGACGTGACCTCTCGGGCGGACAAAGGCAGAGAATGGAGATCGCCCGTGTTCTTGCGCAGGACCCCTCTATCATCATTCTTGATGAGGCGACCTCGGCACTTGATGCTAAGACCGAGTATGAGGTGGTAAAATCCATAAAGAACAGAGGTATCACCTGCATTGTTATAGCACACAGACTCTCAACTATCCGTGACTGCGATGAGATAATCGTTTTGGAGCATGGCAAGGTGGTTGAACGCGGAACTCACGATGAGCTTATGGCTCTCGGCGGCTCGTATACTGAGCTTGTTACTAATGAATAAGGGGGTTTAGGACTTTGGGTTGGTTTGAAAAACAGATCAAGCAGCGAAGTGATCTTGACCAGCAGCTGTTTGAAGAGTCCTTCTTCCGTGTAGCAGGTGTTGTTTTAGGCAAGAAAACCGCTACAAAGATAAGTGACGATCATATTATTACTAAAGAGGCTATTGATGATATACTTAAGTACTATCACTACAAGCCCGTAGAGATACCTAAGAGCGTGAAGGAGCATGAGGATCAGATCGATTACTGCCTGCGCCCTCACGGCATTATGAAAAGGCAGGTCATTCTTGAAGAAAACTGGTTTAAAGATGCATTCGGGCCGATACTTGCCTATAAAAAGGAAAGCGGCGAGCCCGTAGCACTTATCCCGGGAAAGCTTAAAGGATATTCCTACTTTGACAGAGAAAGCGGACAAAAGGTTAGACTTACCAAAAAGACCGCGGAGATATTTCAGCGCGAGGCGTACTGCTTTTACAGGCCGTTTCCGCAGAAAAAGCTTGGCATTCCTGACCTTATCGTTTATATGAAAAATTCTATCACTATGAGCGATATCGTGCTGGTTGTTTTATCAACGCTTGCGGTAACGGGAATAGGAATGCTTATGCCGAGGATAACAAAGGCTTTGACAGGCCCCGTTATTTCAAGCGGCAGCACAAAAATACTTATAGGCATAGCGATATGTATGCTTTGTACGGCAATAGCATCGCAGCTTATCTCATCAGTAAACTCGATGCTCTCAACAAGGCTGCAAACAAAGACCACGCTGTCTATCCAGGCGGCTATGATAATGAGAGTTATGAGCCTGCCTGCTAACTTCTTCAGAAAGTTCAGCGCAGGTGAGCTTACAAGCCGCGCAAGCTCGGTCGGGCAGCTTTGTCAGCTTATTTTAAGCACATTCGTAATGAGCAGCTTAAGCTCGCTCGCATCGCTTTTATACATAACGCAGATATTCAGCTTTGCACCTGCGCTTGTTGTTCCATCACTTGTGATAATACTTGTAACGGTAGTATTCAGCGTTATCTCCTCTGTCGTTCAGATAAAGATAAGCAAAAGACAAATGGAGCTTGGTGCTAAGGAAAGCGGTATCACCTACGCTATGATAAGCGGTGTTCAGAAGATAAAGCTCGCAGGCGCTGAAAAGAGATTTTTCTCGCGCTGGCTAAACCTTTACTCTGACAGTGCGGAGCTTACCTACGCTCCCCCTACGTTTATCAAAATAAACGCGGTTATAACAACGGCTATCGGCCTTATTTCAAATATCGTGCTTTACTTCCTTGCGGTGGAAAGCGGTATAGACCAGTCAAACTACTTTGCATTTACAGCCGCTTACGGCGCTGTAATGGGCGCTTTCAACTCGCTTGCAAGCATGGCGCTCTCCGTCGGCAGGATAAAGCCTATCATGGAAATGGCAGAGCCCTTCTTAAAGAGCGAGCCTGAAACGGCTGACAACAAGGAGATAGTTACAAAGCTTACGGGCGGAATCGAGCTTAACAACGTTTATTTCAAGTACAGCGAGAACGGCCCCTACATAGTCAACAACCTCTCCCTTAAGATAAAGGCAGGCGAATACATCGCTATAGTCGGCAAGACGGGCTGCGGAAAGTCAACGCTTATGAGGATACTCTTAGGCTTTGAAAAGCCTGAAAAGGGTGCGGTTTACTACGACGGCAAGGATATAACTAAGCTCGACCTCGGGTCGCTCAGGCGCAATATCGGCTCGGTAATACAAAGCGGCGGACTTTTCCAGGGAGATATTTTCTCAAACATCATAATCTCAGCCCCTCACCTCACGCTTAACGAGGCTTGGGAGGCCGCAGAGATAGCAGGTATAGCCGATGACATAAGAGCAATGCCAATGGGAATGCAGACGCTTATTTCCGAGGGGCAGGGCGGTATATCGGGCGGACAAAAGCAAAGGCTTATGATAGCCCGTGCGGTCGCGCCTAAGCCTAAGATACTTATGTTTGACGAGGCTACATCGGCACTTGATAACAAAACACAAAAGCAGGTCAGCGAGGCGCTTGACAATATGGGCTGCACAAGAATAGTTATAGCGCACAGGCTTTCAACTATCCGCCACTGCGACAGGATACTTGTTCTTGACGGCGGAAAGGTGATAGAAGAGGGCAGCTATGATGATCTTATCGCTCAAAACGGCTATTTTGCAGAGCTTGTTGAAAGGCAGCGCCTTGATGTTGGCCAGAGCAGCAAAGGAGAAAGCTAATGGAAGATATTCAGGACAGAGCAATTAGTTTAGATGAGCTTGATGTTGTTTCGGGCGGATATGCAGACCATGAGATAATATCAAATGTAACAGCATACTGCAAGGTATGTCATAAAAAGCTGACCGACCTCGGCCCGAGGAGAATAGCAGGCGGCACAACAAACATCTTCAAGTGCCACAACAGAGATTGCTCGGAATTTGACAAGGAAAAGACTAACCTTGAGGTTGATTTTCCGTAAAGGACGATTGTATATGAATCTTTACATCAACAGCTGTGTAAGAGCAGATTCAAGGACTGACAAGCTCGCAAGGGCGGTGCTTGAAAGGCTTGGAAACGAATATGAGGAGCTTTTCCTGCCAAATGAGGGGCTTATGCCGCTAAGCGAGGAAATGCTCAATAAGCGCACTGAGCTTTTAGCTAATGGGCAGACCGATGATGAGATGTTTAAATACGCGCATCAGTTTGCCAATGCTGACAGGATAGTTATTTCAGCACCTTTCTGGGACGGCTCGTTCCCGTCAGCGCTAAAGGTGTATATTGAAAATATTTATGCCGTGGGGATAGTTTCTGCATACTCCCCCGACGGCGCACCGATAGGGCTTTGCAAGGCAAGCGAGCTTATCTATGTAACAACGGCAGGGGGAAAATATATCCCCGATTTCAGCTTTGACTACATAACGGCTCTTTGCAAGCGCTGTTTCGGGATAAATAATACTAAGCTCGTTTTCGCAGAAAACCTTGATATAGAAGGCTATGACGCGCAGGCGCTGCTTGATGAGGCAATAGAAAATATTGATATATGAAAAAACACCGTAATGCAAAAAACATTACGGTGTTTTTTTATATCTTTTCAAACCTCGGATTACCGCCGACAAGCTCGTTCCACATTATTGCAGGGCGCACCCAGACCTCGCCCTCGCCGTAGAGCGCACGGTAGACTACCATAGGTTCAAGCGTTTCCGAGTGGTGAGCTATTTCAAGCACCTCATATTCATTGCCCTTGTAGTGGCGGTATCTGCCCTTTGGAATAAGGGCGGCTGCCTGCTCGTATGTCATAATAATTCTCCTTTACAGCCCGTATTTATCCCTAAGCTCCTGCGGTATGGTCTTATCCTTAAAATAAAACTCCTTGTCATGCTCGCCTATCTCACGATAAACCCTGCAGGGGTTTCCGAAAGCAAGCACCCCCGAGGGGATATCCTTAGTTACAACGCTGCCTGCACCGATAACAACATTATCCCCTATCGTCACCCCCGGCATTATAAGCGCGCCTGCGCCTATCCAGCAGTTTTTGCCGATGTGAACGGGGAAATTGTACTGATAGCCGTCATACCTTAAGCTCGGGTCAAGCGGGTGCCCTGCCGATGCAACTACAACATTCGGCGCGAACATAGTGTTGTCACCGACATAGATATGTGTATCATCAACAAGTGTTAGGTTAAAGTTTGCGTATATCTTCTTGCCGAAATGGCAGTTCGCTCCGCCGAAATTTGCGTGAAAGGGCGGCTCGATATAGCAGCCCTCGCCTATCTCGGCAAACATCTCCTTTAAAAGCTCGGCGCGCCTTTGCCCCTCCGACGGGCGAGTGTTGTTGTAATCATAAAGCCTTTCAAGGCATTTGACCTGTAGCTTTAATAATTCCTCATCATCGGGCAGATAAAGCTCGCCCGAATGCAGCTTGTCTTTTTCAGCCATAAATAATCCCTCCGAATGAATTATACCACATTCGGAGGGAATTTTCAATATCAGCTCTTAAAAATCATTCTGATAAAGTTATAAAGGTGCGGAGTAACGCTGCTTGCATCGTGGCCTGTGCCGTTCATCGTGTGCCATAGGTGGGGCGTGCCGTTGTCGGTGAGCATATTGTGGTAGGTGGTGGGTGTGCTGCCTACAACTCCGTCATTTACCGCAGCACTTAACAAAAGCAGCAGCGGTGGATCGTCCTTTAGGCAGAACTGCTCCTTTTCAAGGTTGTAGGGGTAGCCCGTGCCGTTTACAACCCCCGGCGCTGTGCAGACAGAGCCTATATAGCCAAACTTATCGGGGTAGGTAAAGCCGATAAAGAGCGACTCCCTCGCGCCCATTGAAAAGCCTGTGATCGCTGTATTCTCGCGCCCCGTTTTGACAGAAAAATTCTGCTCGATATACGGCATAAGGTCGGTCATCAAATCGTTTATAAAGTTATCATATGCAAGGGTGTTCTCGGTATCCATATTCGTGCAGTATTCCTGCTCCTTACTGCAATAGATGTATGGGCAGACTACTATCATCTCCTCCGCCTCGCCGTCAGCGACAAGGTTTGTGAGCATCGTGCTTACACCGACGTTTTCGGTAGTCATCCAGTTTTCGTTATTCCAGTAGCCGTGCAGAATGTATAGCACGGGGTATTGCTTATCCTTGCTGTAGCTTGCAGGCAGGAGAACATTCACATTAGTATCCCTGCCTGCGGTGGAGGAAAAGTAGGTGTGCTTTTCAAATTTCGGGTAAACTACCCCGTCACGCTCTTCAAGTATCTCATCGGGGGCAAGCTCGGTCAGCTTGCTCTCGCACTGTTCATAATAACTCATCTCGGGCTCACTTTCCAGCGCTGATGATGCGCTCAAGACATCCGCCTTCGATGATGATGAGGAAGAACCGTCAGCGCACCCTGCAAGCGTGAAAGCTATCATCATAGATGTTAAAACTGCAAAAATCTTAGCATTTCTCATAGCATTACCTCCATATGCTTTGTTAAGTCTATAATAGCACTTTTTTACACATTTTGCAAGGGTAAATTTTTAGTCTTTTAAGGCTATAAAATGTTCAAAAAGCTAAAGCCGCTATTGACAAGGCGGCAAAAAAAGTGTATACTGAAAACGGGTGATGAATATGAAAATCGAAGAGAGTATCTACCCGTTTTTCCCCGAGGCTGAGCGTCTGCCATTTTACCTTACAGGGATAGGAGGGAGCGAGTATCAGTCACACATTAAGCGCGATGAGGGGTATCAGTGGCATCAGCTGCTCTTTAGTGCCGAGGGCGAGGGTGTGCTGAAAGCTGACGGGCAGAGCTTTGAGATAAAAAAAGGCAGCTGCTTTTTCCTGCGAAAAGGCACGCCGCATGAATACTACCCCCACGGCGAGAAGTGGGAGGTTCGGTGGATATCCTTTGACGGCTACTGCTGCGAAAGGGTGATAGATGACCTTAGCCTGGGGCAGGCATCTGTTGTTACGCTGCCTGAATCATCGGCGGCTGAGGATATTTTTGATAAAATGCTCATATCTCAGCGCGAGGATATCCTTTACTGCGGATATAGCTGCTCGGGGCTTGTTTACGATATGCTCATTGAGTTTCACCGCCATATGAGCGCCGATGTAACAAGCTCGCGCAGCAGAAAGCTAAGCACGATCCTGCCTGCACTTAAATTCATGCACGATCATTTCAGTGAGGATTTCTCGCTCTCGTCATTATCGGCTGTGATAGGTGTCACACCGCAGCATTTTTGCAGGCTGTTCCGCGAGGCGCTCAGTATGCGCCCGACGGATTATCTGCTTAAGCTCCGTCTTGACGAGGCAAAGCGCCTTATCCGCGAGGGTGATCTACAGATGTCGCAGATAGCCCTGCGCTGCGGATTTAATGACGCAAGCTATTTCAGCACGGTTTTCAAAAAGCACGAGGGGCTCTCGCCTGCCGAGTGGCAAAGGGGTTCGGGGGCGACCGCAAAGCCCACAAAGTAGGGTGTGAGCTGACATTGATCTGCACATCACTTTGCGCATATCGCCTTAAAGCAAGCAGCGGCAGGAGATAATAACTCCTGCCGCTTTACATTGCTTTTAATACATCAAGCTGAAAAAGCCCTATGCGCTTTACTTGAAATTTCCGCCGTTTATCTGAAAATTCTTTTCGATCTTCTGAGCATCAACCTTGGGGGCATCTTGATCCTCGCCGCTGCCGCATATACCGAACAGACCGCCCGAAACCATTTCAAGAGCCTCATCGGGCAGCTCAAGATCATTTTCTTCAATAAAATCGGAAAGCTCCCTCATATTCTTGCACGCTCTTGCCTTTTCCTGCAATTCAGGGGACAGATCCTTGATATAAGCCTCAATATTAAACTCTGTCATAATAATTCCTCCTCAAATATAAGCTTTTATAAACTTTGTTTTATCTTGATTACATTATATCACACCCACTGCAACAAAAGCGCAACAAATCGGGCATTTTTTGGCTGTCAAACTCAACAAACTTTTTAAGCTTAATTTGTAAGAATCATACAGTTATCGTTTAAGGCTATAAAAGCAAAAACTATTTTCCTGCCGTCTTGCTGATATAATCAAGCTGATAATCAAACGCGACTTTTAATAGCTCGATGTATTTATCGGGCGACTCGGGAAAGCCCCTGAGCATCTGCTCGATATCATCGTGAAAGCCTGCAAGGCGCGAGGGGGCATACCAGCTGTAATCCCACGAGCTGCTCATAACTGTCGAATTAAAAAGCAAAATCAGAAAAACGCTCCTCGGGTCTTTGATAGCTACCGAGGCGGCGCTCAGCTGACCGTTTTCCATAGGCTCACCAAAGCAGCCGAACGAGCGCCCTCTGTCGTAAAGCGGTGCGGCGCGCAGTTTCATAGTCCTAAGATCTCTTATAAAGCCGAAATTGGAGGTATGGCAGTCGCCTGCAAGCGTGAGGTTAAAGGCAATGGCGATTTTAGCAAGGTAGGAATCAATATCCTCCACCCCGAGCGCGCGGACAGTCTCGGTAAATCTTTCAAGCATCTGCTTGTCTTTTGATATCATTTTCAGGCTGTTATATTCATGGCAGCCAAGCATTCCAATTATCTGCACCGCAGGAACAAGCTCCTCGTGATCCTTGATCATTCCCTCGCAGACAATGTAGCTCTCTTTGCAAAAATCCCTGTGTGTATAGGTAAGCCTGTCACTCTCGTCAAGCAGCCGCTCGGTAAGCCTTGCCGACAAAAGCTCTGCACGCTCAACAAAGGGCGACTCCCCTGCCTCGCTCTTTAAAAGCATAAGCTTTCCGTCAACATTGACCCACGCTTTTTTTGAAACACCGCCGAGAGTAAGGTCGGGGGTGAGCAGGTCAGCCTTTGCTAAAGCCGCATAATCGCGCTTTAAAATAGCCTCGCCCAAAGACTTGTCATAATCCCTCTCAAAGCAGCTGACCTCCTCCCACTTAAGAGATGTGCCGACGGGCTTATACCAATAGCAATCAGTAAGCGAAAGCCCGTAGGACTTAAATGAAAGCTCCAAAACACTATCCACCCCGAGTGCGGCCATAATATCAGCCGCATCGCGGCGCGTTGAATTTATCACACGGCTGAAGATAAAATCTCTAAAGCAATGATCAAGCATATCCTCCTTAAAGAATATAGGCGCATAGCTATAACCGTCAAGCTTTTGCAAAACACGAATATCAGACGCAGCAAAATCAATTTCAAATTCAAGCACCTCATGCTCGGCATTCATAAGTATAAATTTCATTTCTTCCTCCCAAAATACAGGTTTAAATATATTATACACTATTTTTCACGATTTGTCACGCAAATTCTGAATAATATTCCTATTTTATAAATATACTCGTGAGGAAATCGGAGTTTGGCGAGGAGCAGGGGGCGATGCGAAGGGGTTCGGGGGCGACCGCAAAGCCCCCGAAAAAAGGCGCGCGACTTGCTTTGACCCAAACTTAGCTTTGAGCATAAGCAAATATAAAAAAGCTTATGGGACGAACTAAGCTAATTATAAGGCTACAATTAGTCCGCGCCTTTGTCGGGGGGGCTTTGCGGTCGCCCCCCCCGTACCCCCTTCGCGGTGCG
>JAGBNQ010000059.1 GCA_017634275.1 Ruminococcus sp.
ACTCGCAGTACATACCCTCGTGCGAGTTGCAACAATTGCAACCCTGCAAGCCCGTCACACTGGTTTAAGCTCGCAGTACATACCCTCGTGCGAGTTGCAACATCTATGATTTGATTATATCATAAAATTGCTACAAACTCGCAGTACATACCCTCGTGCGAGTTGCAACAATATACATCGGCTTGTGTGGCTGTGTTGCAAATCAACTCGCAGTACATACCCTCGTGCGAGTTGCAACCCTGAAAGCGGACCTTTGTCGGGCTGTGAAAAATCTCGCAGTACATACCCTCGTGCGAGTTGCAACAGCAAAAATGCACAGAATATGATACCGTCTGCACGGATTTTATGTGCAGATTTTCACGTCTGATAAACAGACATACCTTATCGAGTGTATCTGCCGCCCGATAAATCAGGTCTTACGCATACTTTCTCGATTTACGGACGAACGAGTCGCCCGAAAAAAGTGCGAACCTTACGGTATTTTTATATCACTTAAGATTCGCCGCCTTTAGTTTCCTCAATGATTATTTTATCAATATCCTTTATAGCAATATTCTGACTTGCATTATAATCGGCATTTTCTTTATACCCACAGTTTAAGCACAAAAAATTCGCCTGCGTTAATCTGTTATCCTTATCTATATGTCCACATTTTGAACATCGCCTGCTCGTATATTTGGGTGCTATATATACTACTTTTATACCTTTTTCCTTTGCTTTATACTCTATCTTTTGCTGAAGGTCAAAATATGTCCAATTTTTCAGAAATGGGTCTTTTTCTTCTGTTATGCCTTTAAGCATTTCCATTTGGATAGTGCCGCACCCTTTTCTGACAGCATAATCTATCAAAGCTCTGCTGTATTTGTGATTAGCAGTATCTCTAAACCGTGCGATCTTATCTTCTATATTATACGCAGGTTTATTTCTTGTATGTATTCCGTGACCTATCCTGCCGTCACCACATACTTTTCCTTGTTGCAGTAAGGAACGTTTGCGGCTTTCTATGCTTTTTCTGAAATGCTCTATCTCTCCGCCTTTAATGGTAAAACGATCAAGGTCGCCGTAAACAGATGCACATATCGGCAACGCTATACCCAAGTCTACACCAAGTATCTTATCCTTATCAAGCGTAGCAATCTCTTTTGCCTCGAAAGAATATGACAAATTCAAAAACCATTGTTTTTTCTTTTGATTATAAATAAGCTTACTTGCTCTTATACCATATATGCTGTCAATACATCTTTCAAGTATAGTCTTTGTAGAATTATCCTTTACAATCACTTCAAAAGTAAAGTTATCAATAGAATAAAAATCTTTTCCTGCTTTATTCAAAAAAGAAAACCTTGTAATGAATTTACCATTATTGCTTTCAAGCCAAATACATTCATTATGCAATTCAAGAGGTTGATTATTCTTATAGTTAAGTACAGATCTTTCTCCTTTTCTAATATCTGTTAGGTATTGCTTAAACTCTTTAAAAGCCAAACTTGTAGTTGTGCTTAGATTTGAAGAATTCAAATAATAATCCGATTTTAATCTATCATATACAAATGACCTTAAAACTATTGGTTTTCCTTCTGACTTATTCTTTAAATAATCTTTATCTTTAGGATATTCACCAAAAAGATTATTGTATTCACTCGAAAAGCCATTCCATTCCCAGCAAAACTGCACAGCTTTATTCTTAATTTCTCTTGTCTGTCTTTGCAGTTCCCAGAGAATCTTACAAACATCACCGTATTTGACATCATTTCCGTCTTTATCTTTAACTTTACTTATCAGAGCAAGTTTAACGACCTTATTCATTCTTACCCCCTCATTTTATCTATTGCCACGCTCCTTCATCGCCCTGTCTATCTCTCGGGCGGCGGCTTTGTTTGCCATATCCTGGCGCTTATCGTGGAGATTTTTACCTTTACAAAGGCCGAGTGCTACCTTTACCCTGCTGCCCTTGAAATAAAGTGCCATAGGTATAAGGGTGAGCCCCTCTTGCTTTACCTTGCCGAAAGGGCGCATTATCTCGCGCTTATGCAGCAGCAGCTTTCTTACTCGCAAGGGGTCGCGGTTAAAGATATTGCCCTGCTCATAGGGGGAGATATGCATTCCCTTTACCCACATCTCGCCGTTATCGACCGAACACCACGCGTCCTTAAGATTTACCCTGCCTGCACGGATACTTTTGACCTCTGTGCCGACAAGCTCGATGCCGCACTCTATCTGTTCAAGCACGAAATAGTTATGTCTTGCAGCCTTATTATCGGCTATTTGCTTTGTTCCTTTTTTGTCTATCGCCATGATCACTTACCTCTACTGTGCAGATAATTATAACACACAAAATCGCCTTTGTCAAGGCGGGAAATGTCATTTACTGCCGCTCTTTTTGGTAATTGCTGTTCTTATTGCACGAAGTTCATCGGGCTTTAGGTCGCGCCACTCGCCAGGCTGGAGCATTCCAAGCTTTATAGGGCCTACAGATGTACGCTTTAGCCTTGCTACCTCCAGGCCTACAGCCTCGCACATTTTTCTTATCTGTCTGTTTCTGCCCTCGTGGATAGTCATTTGCAGCACTACCCTGCCCTGCTGCTTTTCAAGCACCAAAACCGTTGCAGGGGCGGTAACTTTCCCGTCTATCTCAACGCCCTCGGAAAGCTGCACGAGCTGTTCATCATTTATATCGGGGCGGACTGTTACGCGGTAAGTCTTTGAGATATGGCGCGAGGGGTGCATAACGTCATTTGCAAAATTGCCGTCATTTGTAAACAAAAGCAAGCCCTCGGAATTACGGTCAAGTCTGCCTATGGGGTAAACTCTCTCACCTACCCCGTCAAGAAGGTCGGTCACAACACGTCTGTCAAGCTCATCGCTCATGCTTGTTACATAGCCGCGCGGCTTATTGAGCATAATATAGCGAAAGGTCTTTTTACGCGAGATATAAAGGCGCTCGCCGTCAACTGTGATTATATCCTTATTAGGATCGGCCTTATCACCGAGCTTGACCTCATGGCCGTTGACCTTTACCTTGCCCGAGGAGATAAGCTCCTCAGCCTTGCGCCTTGAACAAACGCCTGCGTCTGCGATTATTTTTTGTAGTCTGATAGGTTCCATTCTTTCACATTCCTTATGTATGGGGCATAAGCCCCGTGATTTCAGCCCGCTAAAAGAGCCTTAAGCTTATCATAGTAATACTCAATAACACCCGTCTTTGTACTGACATCATTGCTGACACTCAGCTTTGTAAATACAGGCGATGAGGCTATTTCCTTGTCATTATAGTAATACCTCACATAGCCCACGCATTCCTTCTGGTAAACAGGCGCGTAGACAAACGGCTTTATAGCCGTGACAGAGGTAACCTTTTCATTCTCCCCTATAGGCAGGCTTATCTTCACCTCGGGGGAAAAGCACTCGGCCTTATCCTCCTTGCCGCCTACGACGTTTACCGAAAGCTCCTTATCGCAGGAGAGGCTATACTGCTCACAAAGGCCAAAGCATTTTTCATACAGCGCTGTATGGTCAGCCCAGTCGTTTCGGTCATTTAACGTAACGCAGATAAGAGTAGAGCCGTTTCGCTCGCAGGCAGAAACTAAGCATCTTCCTGCCTTATCGGTAAAGCCCGTCTTAACACCTATCACGCCGTCAAGGGAGGTGAGCAGCTTATTTGTATTTACAAGCCACCTGTCATACGGTGGGTTTCCGTAGCTCAGCTTTGCGCGCGAGGTGCCGCATATCTCGCGGAAGATGCCGTTATCTATCGCGGCGGCGGCAAGCTTTGCCATATCAAGCGCGGTAGAATAATGCTCATCGGTATCATCATCAAGCCCCGAGGGGGTGACAAAATGTGTATCACAAAGCCCGAGCCGAGCTGCGCGCTCATTCATAAGCTGTACAAATTTAGGTACACTTCCCGAAACGGCGACAGCTGCGGCATTTGCAGCATCATTTCCGCTTGGCAGCAGCATTCCGTACATGAGGATACGCTTTGTGACGATATCGCCCTCCTGCAAGCCCATAGACGAGCCCTCGACCTTTATAGCATCGCTGTCAACAGTAAATCTCTCATCAAGCGAGCCGCTTTCGGCAGTCAGAAGAGCTGACATTATTTTAGTAGTGCTTGCCATTGGCACGCGCTCATTTGCATTCTTTTCATATAAGACCTTTCCCGTTTTAAGCTCATAGACCACAGCGCCCTTTGCGGACACCGCTATCTCATCTGCATTTGCCCTTAGCAGACAGTCCGCAGGCAAAAAAAGCACAAAAGCAAGGGAAAGAGCTATGCATATCAGTTTTTTCATATCAGCAATTTATCCTTTCACAAGTTTCTTGTGATTAGAATGTGCTGACATTTTTATTTTAGCCATAGAAAACTAAGGCTTGATTTGAATAATTTTCAAAATCAAAGCTGCAAGCCGCCGTTTAAAACGATAATGCCTGCTGCGACAAACAAAGCGCCGACTGCAAAGCCAAGCACTGCACCGAGGCTTATAACGCCCCTGACATCGGAAGAAAAATAGAAAACATCGGGCATACGGGGGTCGATAAAGACAGTAAGCTCATCACCCATTTTAAGGTCAAAATTATAAAAGCTTATAAAGGTATGATAATGAGCGCGCTGCTCTGATGTGCTGCCCTTATAGCTGACTACGGGGCGGTACATCTTCTTGATAGTCGGCCCCGTTACAGCCATTTTTTCTTCAACATTTATGACCTTAGCAATATAGGGAACACAGCCGCTTACACGCTCCTTACGGATAAAGATGATGAAAGCGCCTGCAAGAAAGGCTATTATACCGATGACTATAAAGCCCATTATTCCTCAGAGCCGCCGTTTTTCTTCTTGCCGATAAAGTCTGTTATCTTATCGATCACCTCGGGCACCATATTGATAGCGCTGTTAGAGGGGGCTGCCTCCATAGTAAGCTGCAAAAGCTTAACATCACCGTTGCAGATAGTGATAAAAGCAACGGGGGTGATAGAGATGCCTGCGCCCGAGCCGCCGCCGAACTGATCCTTGGGGTTCTTTGTGGGGAGGTCGGAGCCGCCCGATGCAAAGCCGAAGGATATCTTCGATACGGGGATTATGGTAGTTCCGTCAGGTGTTGTAACAGGCTGGCCTACTACTGTCTGACAATCCACCATTTCGTGGATCTTATCCATTGAGGATCTGATAAGGTTTTCAAGATTGTTCTCTGCCATTTTTATTACGTCCTTTCAATAATTTATCATGCTGATAATTGCTGCTCATACTGCTCCGAAGGCTTTACCTCGGGCTTATTCTTCTTAGCCTCTTTTTTCTTTTTGAACCTGAACAAGAGGTAATTTATTAAAACGCAGACCGCTATCGCTATGACCGTTGACGGTCTAAGCCTTACCTTACAGCCTGCATAATAATCAAGCTTATCATCATTAAACTCGCACTTTACACCAACGCTTTTGAGCCTTACGGTGAAAATGCCGCAGATAAGCGCAAGTGCGTTATTAAGTGCCGCCTGTAGCTTTCCGTAGAACATCGCGCTCTCGTAAGCGTCCTGCTTTGCGGTAACGAGCAAAAGCTCGGTATCATATATTCGTATAGCCTTTAAAAGCTTTTTGAAATACTTCCACCCCATCGGGAAAAGCGGCTTATAGTAGTTGAATTTATCAACAAGGCCGCCTATTCCGCCGCGGCTTTCGGGATCGTTTTTTTGTTTATTCTGATGATCTTTCTTATGCTTTTGCTGCTTTGCTGCTTTTTTTGCCTCTTTAGCCTTTTGCTTTTCCTGCTTAGCCTTTGCCTTAGCCTCTTTTTTGCTTTGCGGCTCTATGCTGTCAACTGTAGGCAATGAGTTTTCATCATCAGCCGCGTCATCATCAAAAAGCTCGTCAAAATCATCTAAGTCCTCGCGGTCAAGCCTTGCAAGCTCGGCCTCAAGCTCAGCCTCATCAAGCGGCTGTATCTCACCTTGCGGCTCACTTTTCGCTTTGCCCTTTTTAGCCTTTTTCGCCTTTGGCTTTCGCGGATAGAGTGTTAAGAAGAGGTACTTAGCGGATATCTTAACGCCGTTTTGCTTATCGGCGCTTACGCTTACGGTTATGGAAAAATGGAGCAATATGACAATAAGCGCTATAAGCCCTAAGATAATATACAAAACTATCATTTATCATATCACTTCCCATTTTCAGATTCTTATTTTGTGTTTTATTCGTTTTCGTTTTCATTTTCCTCGGGGGCATCGCTGTTTGCAAGGCTCTCGGGGGTGATTATCTCGGGGAGATCATCAAGGCTCCTCAGCTTAAAGCAGCGAAGGAAATTATCGGTAGTCTTATAAGCTATCGGCCGCCCGGGAAGATCAAGCCTGCCGCACTCCTCCAAAAGCTCCTTTTCCACAAGCGAATTTACAACACCCGAGGAGTCAACGCCCCTTATATTCTCGATAAAGGACTTTGTTACGGGCTGGTTATATGCGGCTATCGCAAGCGTTTCCATTGCCGCGTTTGAAAGCGCCGTGTTTTTCTTTTCGTCAAGTGTCTTTCTTATATGCTCGCTGTAATCCGTCTTGACAGCGAGCTGATATGCGCCGTTGAGAGTAAGTATCTCAAGTGCGCCGTCCCTTACGGCATATGTGCGTATCAGCTTTTTAGCGGCAGCGTGTGCCTCAGCTACAGAAACGCCTGCGCCCCTTGCTATCCTCTCGGCGGTAACGGGGTCGCCGTTTGCGAAGATTATCGCCTCGGTTATGCGCAAAAGCTCGTCGCTTACTTCTATTTCAGACATTACTTATTTCCTCGCTTTGTTGAAAAAATCTCTTTTCCTGCGGCAAAAAGGGATATGCCCACCGCCGCTATGCACAAGCCCGTTGCAACGCCGTAAAGGTATGTATTCTTTCTGCGCATTTTACGCTTGTTCCCCAAATTTTTATTTGCCGATGATCTTTTCGGCTCATCACGCACGGGCTTTTCGGGCTCGGCAGTCTGCTCAGGGGCTGTTTGCCGCTCTATATCAATTACCTCGATCACCTCGGGCTCGGGCTTGTCCTCAGGCGGCTGCTCCTCCTTTTCAAGGATAATGACATCGACAGCCTGCCGCGGCATCACCTTATCCATACTCACCCTTACGGGCAGCTCACGGCGCTGCTCTCTTGTAAGGTACGGCTCAAAGACCGCGACCTGCGCCCCCTCGGGGATAACGGGGTCACTCATATCCTCATCTTCATCGGGGATATATTCGCCCTCGTCCTCCAAAAGGCGCTGTTCTTCTGTCCTGACAGTTCTTTTTTCAAGGGCGCGCTCTTCTTTGGTGCGGCGCTTGAAATAGATAGTCTTATTATCATCACTAAGGGTTATCCTGCCCGATTTGGTAAGCTCCAGAATCGCTAAAAATGTAGCTATCCTCTCGGATTTTTCCTTCATTCCGTCATAGAGCCTGTCCATATCAAAGCTGCCCGTTTTATAGAGCTTTTTAAGTACAAAAAGTATCTTCGATGTTACCGAATATATCTTATGCGAAACTATTCCGCCGAAATCTCTTACCTTTATCTGCGGCTCGGGGATAGCCTTTTTCTTGCCTGCCGCAAGAAGTGCGCTGACAAGCTCCTCGGGGGCGTGGGTAAGCTCATAGGCCTTTGACCCCTCCTCC
>JAGBNQ010000060.1 GCA_017634275.1 Ruminococcus sp.
ATAAGTATAGGCTTTATCGACAGAATGAAACCCCTCTTATCACAAGAGGGGGTTTGTCTATTTCTTATATTTGTTGCATATCACTTTTTAATAACCTTGTCGGCTTTGACGATTGCTTTTTTTGAAAAAGTATGTTACCTTATAATCAAGAAAGAGATCACTCGTCAGCCTCAGCCTTTTCGCCGCCCATTACCTTTACCATTACAGCCTTCTGAGCGTGCAGGCGGTTCTCGGCCTCCTCAAATATCTCGTTTGCGTGCGCCTCAAATACCTTTTCGGTTATCTCCTCCTCGCGGTGAGCAGGCAGGCAGTGCTGAACCATTGCATCAGGCTTTGCCGCCGCCATTATCTCGTCATTTATCTGATAGCCTGCAAATGCAACCTTTCTCTTCTCGGTCTCGGCCTCCTCGCCCATAGATGTCCATACGTCGGTAAAGAGAACATCAGCGTCCTTAGCCGCCTCTAAGGGAATGTTTGTCATTGAGAACCTGTCGCCGTACTGTCTGGTAAATTCAAGAACCTGTGCATCGGGCTGATAATCATCGGGGCAGGCGATGGAAACCGACATACCCACCTTTAATCCGCCTACGATAAGCGAGTTAGCCATGTTGTTGCCGTCACCTATGTAGCACATCTTAAGCCCGTCAAAGCGCCCCTTGAACTCCCTTATAGTCATAAGGTCGGCAAGCACCTGACAAGGGTGGCAGAAATCCGTAAGGCCGTTGATTATCGGGATAGAGCCGTAGTTTGCAAGATCCTCTACCTCCTTCTGCTCAAAGGTGCGGATCATTATTCCGTCAAGATAGCGTGATAAAACGCGCGCAGTATCCTGCACGGGCTCGCCCCTGCCTATCTGAAGATCGCGGTTTGAGAGGAAAAGCGCCTGACCGCCGAGCTGGTACATTCCCGTTTCAAACGAAACCCTTGTTCTTGTTGAGGATTTCTGGAATATCATACCGAGCGTCTTGCCCTTTAAAAGGTGGTGCTTTATTCCGTTTTTGTTCTCGTATTTGAGCTGGTCGGCAAGGTTTAATATGTCGATTATCTCCTCCTTTGAGAGGTCAAGCATTTTAAGAAGATGTTTCATTGTAAATTACTCCTTTTCATCAAGTATCTTTGTAAGTATTTCAAGCCCCTTGTCTATCTCCTCATATGTTATCGTAAGGGGCGGCAGGAATCTTAATTTCTCTTTTGCCGTAAGTATCATAAGCCCGTTGTCAAGACAAGCCTTGCATACATCAGCCGCCTTTTTGGTTTTAAGCGTAACGCCTATCATAAGCCCCAATCCGCTTATCCCTGCGACCTCGGGGTGGTCTATGAGCTTTTGCCAGATGTAGTAGCCCTTTTGTGTTACCTCATCAAGGAACCCGTCAGCAAGGACTGTGTCAAGCACAGCATTTCCGCCTGCACAGCAGATAGGGTTTCCGCCGAAGGTCGAGCCGTGCGTGCCCTTTGTGAGAACATCACAGCACTTTTCATTCGCAAGGCAAACGCCTATCGGAATGCCGCCTGCAAGCCCCTTTGCAAGAGTTGTTATGTCGGGCTTTACGCCGTACTGCTCCGATGCTAAGAACGTCCCCGTCCTGCCGACACCCGTCTGTACCTCGTCGCAGATAGTCAGTATATCCTCCTTAGCGCACTCCTCAAATATAGCATTTACATAGTCTGACTCCAGCGCGCAGACACCGCCCTCGCCCTGAATAAGCTCAAACATTACCGCGCAGACCTTGCCCTTGTTCTCCTCAAGCTTTGCTTTGAGGTCGTCGATATCATTGGCCTTAACATTGACAAAACCCGGAGTAAACGGGAAGAAGTAGTTGTGAAAGACCTCCTGCCCCGTAGCTGAAAGCGTAGCTATAGTCCTTCCGTGGAAGGAGTTTACAAGCGTTATAATGATGTTGCGCTCAGCGTCACGCCCGTACTTGTCAAAGCTGTATTTCCTTGCTACCTTGATAGCGCACTCATTAGCCTCAGCGCCCGAGTTGCCGAAGAACATTTTGCTGTAGCCCGTGTATTCACAAAGCTTTGCCGCAAAATCCGCCTGCACCTTTGTGTAGTAGTAATTAGATGTGTGCTGTATCTTGTGAGCCTGCTCGCATACGGCATTTACCCATTTTTCGTTGCAAAAGCCGAGGGAGTTTGTTCCTATCCCCGAGCCGAAATCAACGTAGGTCTTGCCGTTTTCATCGGTAGCCTGACGGTTCTCGCCCTTTTCAAATACTACATCATACCTGCCGTATGAGGGCATTATGTGTTGGTTGAATTTTTCTATAGTTGACATTGTTATCATTCCTTTCATTTTCCCAAACTGCTGTCGGCATTCAGAATAGTCGATGCAGGGATATTTGCCCCTTTGCTCTGCATAAAAGCAAGCACCTGTGAAAGCCGATATCAGCTGAACTGCGTGCCGTTGCCTTCATTTGTCAAAAGCTCAATAAGGATAGAGTGGGGAACTCTGCCGTCAATGATAGATGTTCTCTTTACCCCTCGCCTTATAGCCTCAACACAGCAGTCTATCTTTGGTATCATTCCGCCGCTTATTATCCCCGTGCTTTTAAGGTAGGATACCTCGGAAACATTTACCTGCGGGATAAGCGTTGAGTCATCGTCCTTATCTCTTAAAAGCCCTATGATATCTGTCATAAGAATGAGCTTTTCGGCTCTTAGGCAGCTTGCTATCCTTGCGGCAGCGGTGTCGGCATTTATATTGTATGCCTGCCCCGTTTCGCTTGTGCCGACTGTTGCTATTATCGGAACATAGCCGTTATTCAAAGCATCAAGTATCGGCTTTGTGGTTATCTTCTTTATTTCACCGACGTAGCCGAGATCGACCTCGCTCTCTAATTTCTTTGCAACTATCATTTCCCCGTCGCAGCCGCAAAGGCCTAAGGCCTTGCCGCCGTGCAGCTGCAATGCCGCAACAAGCTCCTTGTTGACCTTGCCGCTAAGCACCATTTTTACTATGTCCATAGTTTCTGCATCGGTGTATCTGAGGCCGTTTATAAATCTTGACTCGACCCCTACACGCTTTAGCATAGAGCTTATCTCAGGCCCTCCGCCGTGAACCAAAACTACCTTTATGCCGACCTCCGAGAGCAGCACGATATCGCTCATTACCGCCTCTTTAAGCTCTGAATTTGTCATAGCGTTGCCGCCGTATTTTACTACAACTATCTTGTCGTGGTATTTCTGAATGTAGGGCAGCGCGTCAATAAGTATCTGACTTCTGATGTTGTTTTCTATATGCATTTTTATTACTTCCTTTAACTTCTGTAATCTCCGTTGATCTTGACGTAATCATACGTTAAGTCGCAGCCCCATGCCGCCGCAGAAAATTCGCCCGAGCCTATTGATATGTCAATAGTTATCTCGTCCTCCAGCAGAACAGTCTTTGCAGTTTCCTCCGAGAATTCAATTCCTGCGCCGTTTTCGCAGACGTGAATGCTGCCTGCCTTTGATGACATTTTAACATCTACCTTGTTTATGTCAAACTCCGCATCAGCATAGCCTACCGCACAAAGCACGCGCCCCCAGTTAGCGTCCGCCCCGAAGACAGCGCACTTTAAAAGGTTTGAGCCTACAACGCTCTTTGCAACGGTTATAGCCGTTTCCAGGCTGTCAGCGCCGCTTACCTTTACCTCTAAAAGCTTTGTAGCGCCCTCGCCGTCCTTTGCGAGCATTTTGGTAATGTTCATCATAGCGATGTAAAGTGCCTTTTTGAACACCTCAAATTCAGCGCTGTTTTCCTTTATCTCGTCATTTTCCGCCTCGCCGTTTGCAAGCACGCAGACCATGTCGTTAGTTGACTGGTCGCCGTCAACGGAAAGGCAGTTGTATGTCACCTTTACTATCTCATCAAGTGCTGATTGTAAGAGCGCTGATGATATATTGCAGTCGGTCGTGTAGAAATTGAGCGTTGTCGCCATGTTCGGGTGTATCATGCCGCTGCCCTTGCCCATGCCGCCTAAGTGGCAGACCTTGCCGCCTATCTCAAATTCTACGGCTATCTCTTTTTTGACCGTGTCGGTAGTCATTATAGCCGTTGCCGCCTGCTCATTGCCGTTATAGTCAAGCCCCTTTACAAGCACGGGAACAGCCTTCTCGATCGGCTCAATGGGGAGAATCTGCCCGATAACGCCCGTTGACGCAACTATTACCTCCTCCGCCTTGATACCGAGCGCATTTGCTGTAAGCTCGCACATTTTCTTAGCCTTCTGCTCGCCGTCAGCGTTGCAGGTGTTTGCGTTTTTTGAGTTTACTATTATCGCCCTTGCCTTGCCGCCCGTTGCATTAAGGTTTTGCTTTGTAACGGTTATCGGCGCGCCCTTTACCTTGTTTTGGGTGTACACCGCCGCCGCGTTTGCAAGCGTGTCGGAAACCACCATTCCTATGTCATTTTTCATTTTTATCGGGCTTTCGTTCCCGTCGGGGATATCTGATTTTTTTATTCCGCAGTATGTGCCACTTGCCTTAAAGCCCTTTGCCGCGCACACGCCGCCCTCAATGTATTTGTACCCCTCAAACGGGATAAGTGTTATTTCTTTCATAATACTACTTCCTTTTTATCAAACTAAGCCTGTTGTTTCGTCAAGGCCTAACATTATATTCATATTCTGCACCGCAGCGCCGCTTGCGCCCTTGCCTAAGTTGTCAAGGCGAGAACAAATAAGAATTTGTTCATCATTTCCGAAAACGAAAAGCTGCATATCATTTGTGCCCTCTAAGGTGTTTGCCGCTAAGAACCCGTCGGGGAGCGTTTCCTTGCCAAAAAGCTCCATTACCTTAACAAAGCGCTGCCCCTCGTAGTGGCTGCAAAGTATCTCGTGAATATCGGCAGGCGTTACCTTTTTTGCAAGCGCCCTTGTTATCAGCGGAACTGAAACCACCATTCCTGCGTAGTAATCATCAACTATGGGGTTGAACATCGGCTTGTGCTTAAGACCGCACACCGTCTGCATCTCGGGCAGGTGCTTGTGTGCCTGAGTGAGTGCATACTGTCTTGGTGATGCCATTTCCTTAGTCTTGCTGTCCCCCTCGATAGCCGCTATCATTTTTTTGCCGCCGCCGCTGTAGCCGCTTACAGCATGGGCGGTAAGCGGATAATCCTCGCCCAGCACGCCTGCCTGAACAAGCGGATAAACAAGGCTTATAAAGCCGCTTGCATAGCACCCCGGGTTTGCGACGCGCTTTGACTTTGCGATGTTTTCTCTGTGCGCTTTTGATAGCTCGGGAAAGCCGTAATCCCACGCAGGGTCAGTTCTGTGCGCGGTAGATGCATCAATTATCCTGACCTTGTCGTTTTTAACTAAGCTCACCGCCTCAATTGCCGCCGCATCGGGCAGGCAGAGGAATGTGATATCGCTTTCATTTATAAGCCTTGCGCGCTCGTTTATATCCTTTCTCTTCTCCTCGTCGATAAGCAGAATGTCAAGGTCATCGCGCTTTTCAAATCTTTCAAATATCTGAAGTCCCGTAGTTCCTTCCTTGCCGTCAATAAATACCTTAGTTTTCATTTTCTTTTAGCCTTCTTCTTTTTTCTGTTTGTGTTTTTTGTATTTTCATCGCTCAGAATGGGCGTGTATTTTTCTTCCCTTTCCGCCTTTTCTCCGCCCGATGAATCCTGCGAGAAAACGCCGCCTATCCCGCCGCCGAAGATAACGCATATAGCTGTTACTATCAAAAGGTTAGGCACAACGCCGCGCATAGGTGTTGCAAAATATATCACCGCCGCCAAAGCTATAATCGCCGCCTTGTAATACCATTTAGAGCCGAAAAGCTTTGCCGTTATAAAGCTGCCCACGGCAAGCAGTACCGGGTTTATCAGCATAAAGCCGTAAAACCTTGCCACAAGCGGCTCACTCACACTTTCGGAGAGGTAATACATTCCCATTACCGCACCGCCCCAGAGGGCGGTAAGCGCCAGCTTAACGGGCAGCTCATATCTTTCATTTATCATAGCTTGCAAGTGCCGCTTTGGTGTATTCTATCTGCGCTTTAACGCTTTCGGGGGCAGGGCCGCCTGCCGCCTTTCTCTGCATAACGCAGGTTTCAAGGCTTATCGCCTCATAAACGTCAGTATCAAACGTATCACAAAGCGCTTTGTATTCCTCTATCGGGAGAGTTTCAAGTGTCAGCCCCTTTTCGATGCAGGTATGAACGAGCGTGCCTGTTATCTTGTAAGCATCTCTGAAGGGAAGGCCCTTTTTGACTAAGTAATCAGCGCAGTCGGTAGCATTTATAAAGCCCTTCGCCGCCGCATTTCTCATATTTTCCTTGTAAACTGTCATAGTGTCAAGCATGGGGATAAAGGTAGTAAGGCAAAGCTTTACGGTATCTACCGCGTCAAAGATAGCCTCCTTATCCTCCTGCATATCCTTGTCATAAGCAAGGGATATGCCCTTCATCATAACGAGCAGGGTGTTAAGGTCGCCGTAAACGCGCCCCGTTTTGCCCCTTATTAGCTCGGTAACATCGGGGTTTTTCTTCTGCGGCATAATTGATGAGCCCGTAGCATACGCATCATCAAGCTCGATAAACTTAAACTCCCAAGAACACCACATTATTATCTCCTCGGAAAAGCGTGAGAGGTGCATCATAAGGATAGAAAGTGCTGATGCAAGCTCAATGCAGAAATCTCTGTCGGAAACGCCGTCAAGCGAGTTCTGCGTTATCTCATCAAAGCCCAAAAGCTCGCATACTCTCTGTCTGTTGATAGGGTAGGTAGTAGATGCGAGCGCACCGCTGCCAAGAGGCATGATGTTCGTTCTCTTGTAGGTGTCCTCAAGGCGCCCCAAGTCGCGCAGGAGCATCTGCGCATATGCCATAAGGTGGTGGGCAAGCGTTATCGGCTGCGCCCTTTGCAGGTGAGTATAGCCGGGCATTACCGTTGTAAGGTTTTGCTCTGCTATTTTGCAAAGCGTTTTTATAAGCTCACTGACAAGCGCCTGTATCTCTCTTATCTCGACCTTCAGGTTCATTCTTATATCAAGTGCCACCTGATCGTTTCTTGATCTTGCTGTGTGCAGCCTTTTGCCTGCATCGCCTATTCTTTTTGTAAGCTCAGCCTCAACGAACATATGGATATCCTCGGCTGTCGGGTCAAATTGCAGCTTGCCGCTTTCGATATCGGCTAAAATGCCCTTTAAGCCCTCTATTATCTTTTTGCTGTCATCAAGCGAGATTATACCGCACTCACCGAGCATAGTCGCGTGAGCGACAGAGCCCTCGATATCCTGCCTGTACATTCTCGCATCAAATTTTATTGATGAATTAAAGTCATTTACGCGCTCGTCCGTTTCCTTAGTAAAACGTCCTGCCCACATTTTTGTACTCATTTGCTATCTCCTTTATATCACATAAAATCCTCATCGGTTACTCTGTGTTCGTTTTCTTCCCTTTGCAGCTGCGAGATATAGTCGCTGCTGTCATCGGTCATATCCTTTTCTGCCTGCGCATAGTCGTGGAACTCGCCCTCGGCCGCAAGGTCATGCGCCAAAGCGTTGTCATGGTGGTCATGCGTTGGCTGCTGCATTGCCGCTGCATATCTGTTTATCAGCTTTGAGTTTTCCATTCCTCCGCCGAGGCTCCGGTTTATATTCTGCAAAAACTGCGGCATAGCCTGCATAGTGCTGTTGCTATTGACGTTATTATAATGCATTCCGCCATTTAGCATCTGCGGATTAAGTCTTTCAAGCTCGTTTGCATCCTCACAGCCGCCGCAGTCCACTGCTTTTTGCGGCTTTTTGAGCAGATTATGAAGTGATGTGCAGCTAAGCAGAAAATAAACCGCAGCACACATAAACAGCGATACAAGAATTGCCGTAAGCGCCGATTCAGCCTGGAGCGTTTCTACAAGCTCCTCAGCCCTTGCCTCGGTCATGCCTGCGTCTTTCAGCATTTCCTCGGTGATATCCTCATAATCTGAAACATCTATCTTTAGGAACTTATCACCTATCTCGGAGATAGCCTTTACAGCCGCAAGCCCTCTGAACATGACCCCCGTCATACTACCTAAGATAAGCGTTCTGAAAAACACTGCCGAACTCGATGCCTTGTAGCTATTGCTCAGTATGCTGAGTACGATGCAGGCGGCACTTCCATAGAAAACGCCCTGATAAAGAGATGCGAACTGCAAAAGCATTTCTATTGCCTCACCATTGACGCGCCCGCCGTTATCATCTATTATGACCGCCATATTTATCATGCTGTAGGTCATCATTACCGACACTATCAGCATACAGAAAATGACTGCTCTGAAAAGTGCGTTTGATGCTTTTTTTATGCTGTCGTTCATTTTTGCTTTCACCTCACTGAAAAATTGCAAGGATAAAAAATGCAAAGCAAGAAACAGAATGCGCTTTTGATAAGGTATCCTGCCTCTTGCCCTTGTCATTTATATATAAGGCAACACCGCACAAAGACCGCCTGAAAGCTTTGCGGCACATCTACTTGCAGATTTTCCGTCATATCACCCAAATTCACCTTGAAATACGTTAGTATTCCTGCGGTAAATTTGGGCAATCTGACGAAAAATCTGCGTGCTTAGCAAAGCTAAGCAACCGTATACTGTACCACAACCTTTGTGCGGTGTTGCCTTAAGCCTTTTCTTCCTCGTAGCGCTCGATAAGTTTCTGTATATCAATGCCGTTTATCTTAAGGCCGTCGATAATGCAGTCGTTTATCTCAACGTTTGAAAGGTCACAGTGCATAAATATGGAGTTTTTAAGGTCGGGGTTTTTAAACTCGACATTATTCATGATCGAGCAGCCGAACTTACTGCTTGAAAGGTTAACTCCGAGGAATTTTGAATTTACCATATACATATCGGTAAAGTTTGATTCCTTCATTGACACATCGTTAAAGTGTGTGCCGTCCATATTTACGTCATTGAAATCTGCGCTCTTAAGAGATACGTTGTTGAATGTAGCGTCCCCGAGGTTTACGTCCTCAAACTTTGAACCCGGAAGGCTGTCATAGGTTATTTCTACCTTCTTGTCGATCGCAGGTTCAAGCAAATCGTTCATTTTATCACTCATAATTAACTGCCTCCTGCAATATTAGCTTTACTTCTGGTTTCTCTTCTGCTCGAGCTTAGCCCTTACCTTTATCGGAAGACCGAAGAGGTTGATAAAGCCTGCCGAATCAGCCTGATTATAAACATTATCCTCATCAAATGTTGCAACCTCCTCATCATAGAGGGTATAGGGGGAAGTAACGCCTGCGTTGATGATATTGCCCTTATAAAGCTTAAGCTTTACATCGCCCGTAACGGTTTTCTGAGTTTCTGTAACAAATGCGCTCATAGCCTCACGCAGGGGAGTATACCACTGACCGTTATAAACGATATCGGCAAACTTTATTGAGAGGTACTGCTTAACTCTTGCAGTTTCCTTATCTATTGTGATAGTTTCAAGCACCTCATGAGCGTGGTAGAGGATAGCACCGCCGGGAGTTTCATAAACGCCGCGGCTCTTCATGCCGACAAGTCTGTTCTCCACAAGGTCTGCAAGGCCGATGCCGTTCTCGCCGCCGAGCTTATTAAGTGTTTCAACTATCTCAACAGGACCCATTTCCTTGCCGTCGATAGCGGTAGGAACGCCCTTTTCAAAGTGGATAGTTACATATGTAGGCTTATCGGGTGCCTGAAGGGGCGAAACGCCAAGCTCTAAGAAACCGGGCTTTTCATACTGTGGCTCATTAGCAGGATCTTCAAGATCTAAGCCCTCGTGTGAAAGGTGCCATATATTCTTATCCTTAGAGTAGTTAGTTTCTCTGTTTATCTTAAGAGGAATGTTATGAGCCTCAGCGTAGTCTATCTCCTCATCGCGGCTCTTGATATTCCAGATTCTCCATGGAGCGATTATCTGCATATCGGGAGCGAAAGCCTTGATAGCAAGCTCAAATCTCACCTGATCGTTGCCCTTGCCCGTACAGCCGTGGCAGATAGCGTCTGCGCCCTCAGCCAAAGCTATTTCAGCTATTCTCTTTGCGATGATAGGGCGTGCAAATGAGGTGCCGAGCATATATCTGTTCTCATATATAGCGCCTGCCTGAACTGTCGGGAAAACGTAATCTCTGATAAACTCCTCTGTAAGATGCTCGATATAGAGCTTAGATGCGCCCGTCTTGATAGCCTTTTCCTCAAGGCCGTCAAGCTCTGTACCCTGGCCGACATCGCCCGAAACAGCTATTACCTCGCAGTTATTATAATTCTCTTTGAGCCACGGAATGATGATAGATGTATCAAGTCCGCCGGAATATGCCAAAACAACCTTTTTGATCTCCTGTGCCATACTAAAAAACCTCCGTTTATATTAATTCAGGATCTGTGTCAACAGTAATTACAAATACCATTATACACCATTATACAGTTTTGTCAAGCTTTTCAGCGCATATTTTAAGATTTATACACATTTTTAGTGCATATTCTGCATAAATGAATGCATATTCCTTAAAATATACATTTTTTATACATTTCTTACGAATAAACGCATAGACTATTCAAAGCCGCGATCCGATACATTTATTATATCACATAACAAAAGCTAATGCAAGGGGGAGAGGGGAATTATTTACAAATGGGGCTTGTTTCAATGCACAATGCACAAT
>JAGBNQ010000061.1 GCA_017634275.1 Ruminococcus sp.
AATGAATAGTGAATAATGAATAATTATTGTGTCAGCTTTGCTGACAAGCCCCATATTGGGCTTATTGGGGTGGCGAAAATGCCGATTATAGGTAATATCATAAGGTAAAACGGCCGAATGGCCATATCAACGCCGAAGGCGCAACTCTATTATTCATTTTTCATTATTCACTATTCATTATTCATTGCTTATCGGCGCAAAGCGCCGATAAATTCCGATTTATCTCGTGAACACTTTTATAAAAAGGAATATATAAAAAGGGAAGAAAGCTTTTGTCTTTCTTCCCTTGATGTTTTAATTCTTTTCAATGGCTTTATTCAAACCATTCCTTAACGGGGCGTCTGCCGTTTAGCTTGTCAACTATTATCGGCAGCTCGGCATCTATCTTGTCATTGTCAAGCTGGCAGGTGCCTGCATTTGTGTGACCGCCGCCGCCATAGGTAAGGCAAAGCTCGCCTATGTCAAACTTTGAATTGCGGTTTACTATCGACTTGCCTATCATAACGGCAGTATTCTGCTTTCTGAAACCCCACGCAACGTGAACGGAAAGCTCTACCTCAGGCCACATAGCATAGACCATAAAGCGGTTGCCTGCGTAGATCGTTTCCTCATTTCTGAGGTCAATAACAGCCACCTTGTCATCTATCTTTACAAGGCGCTTTAGCTGCTCCTTGAAAAGCTCCTGCTGCTCAAAGTAGAGGTCAACTCTCTCCTTGACGTCTGGCAGCTGCAAAACATCATCTATCGAGTGGTCAACGCAGAAGGTGATCAGCTGCATCATAAGGTCATAGTTGGAGATGCGGAAATCATGGAAACGCCCGAGCCCCGTTCTTGCGTCCATAAGGAAGTTCATAAGCACCCAGCCCTTGGGGTTTAGTATCTCATCAACTGTAAAGTCGGCGCTGTCGCCCTTGTCAACGGCATCCATTATTTCCTGCGAAACGTTTGTGAAGACCATTTCTCCGCCGTAGTAGTCATAAACAACTCTTGCCGCACTTCTTGCAGTTCCGTCTATGATGTATTTGCCGAGGTAATCCTCAAGGTTGTTTCTTATAAGCTCACTCTCGTGGTGGTCAAATGCAAGGCCTACCCTCTTGTCAAAGGGGAGGTTTGTGGTGATGTCATTTTCGGTAAGCTCTATTTTTCCGTCCTGAACGTCCTTGGGGTGAACAAATTTTATCTCGTCTATTATACCCAGCTCGTTTAAAAGCATAGCGCAAACAAGCCCGTCAAAGTCACTTCTTGTAACAAGTCTTTTCATAGTACTATCCTCCGTTTCTTGTTATAAAAGGCTTTCGCCCTCGCCCATGACTGCTATGTCAACAGCCGTGGCATCAGCAAGTGTGAACATTTCCATTTTGTTCCCCGTCTGCTCGTTGTATATCCCTCTGAGTGAGGGGTTTGCATCAAGCAAAGCCTCGGCATATTTTGGGTCACTTTCAAAAACGGCGCGCCCCGTGTATCTTAGCCAGTGCCCGTCCTGCTTTGCGGCAACTATCTCACATTTCGGGTTTTTCACAAGCTGCTTGTAAACGTCCTTGAAATCGCCTATGCCGAAAAGCACCTTTCCGTCCATTTCAATATGTGCGCCGAGCGGCCTTAGCTTTGGTTGGTCGCCGTCAACGGTCGCTAAAAAGAAAACACCTGTTTCATTAAGAAAATCATTTATTTTGCTCATATATATCTATCCTCCGTTATGTATTATTTTAAAATATAGTATGGCGATATTCGCCTAACTTATATTATACCATACCTTTTTGAAAATTTCAAGCATTTTCTACAGATTTATTAAGATTTAAGAGGGCATATATGTATAAACTGCGCGCGGCAAGTAAAAAGGTATCGCTTACGGGCATTTGCTTTGCCCTGAATAAGCGATACCTTATTAATATATGCATTATTCGTGCAGCATATAGTTTTTATCCGCGTCGATTATCTTAAGCATTGCCCTTGCAGGTGCCTCGTCAAACTGCGTGCCGATGTTCTTTTCTATTTCCTCTCTTACAACGTCCTGCGGCAGGTATGCTCTGTAGCTGCGGTTCGATGTCATGGTATCATAGCTGTCGGCAACTGCTATTATCCTTGCCATAAAGGGTATCTCATCGCCCTTAAGCCCGTCAGGGTAGCCTCTGCCGTCGATTCGCTCGTGGTGATATCGCGCGCCTATCGAAAGCTCGGGCATACTCTCTATCTCTGCAAGTATCTCATAGCCGTAGACGGGGTGCTTTTTGATAGTTTCATACTCCTCGTCGGTCAGCTTTGAGGTCTTGTTGATTATAACGTTCGGTATGCCTATCTTGCCGATATCATGCAAAAGCCCCATGTAGTAGATGTCCTCCTGATCCTTTTGTGACATTCCCAGCTCCTTTGCGAGCATTCTTGAATATACCGCCACGCGGAAGGAGTGGCCGTTTGTGTATTTGTCCTTGGCATCTATCGTGTGTGCAAGCGCCTCCATTACCTCCGTGGTGAGCGTTTTGTAGCTGTTTGTGTACTCATCTATCTCCCTGACAAGCTCGCTCACATCATCAGATAGAATGCCTATCTCGTTTCTGACGGTGATCTTGTTAAGCTCATGCGCGGCGGTGCTGCTGTCCTTATCCTTTATGTAATCTCTCAGGGTGTGCTGCACATCTGAAAGCGGCTTTAAGGCTATTTTGTTCAGGTACCTTAAAAGAATAACGGTAAATATAGCCATAGCTGCTGATAACGCCCCTGCTATCACCCAGAGCTGGTCTATAAGCTGTGAGTGGAAATCGTCCCAGTTATATGCAAGCCCGATAGCGGCATACAGCTTTCCGTCAAATTCGATCGGCATATAGGCTATGTAGTCATATCCGTTATTTCCGCCGACGGAGGAATCAACTATTTCAAATGCCGTGCTGCTGCCCGAGCGCAGCTTTTCTATCGCAGGGTGTTCATCTATATCCATATCGAGCTGCTGCCCGAAGTCATCAGCGCTTTGTTCGGCGCTGTTTTCATCGACCTCCTGTGCGATATGGTATACAAAGCCCAGATCGTCCTCGCCGACACCTATCATCCACAGGCTGCCGTAGTTAAATGACGAAAGCTCATTGTCAAGTGTAAACTGAACGTGCCCATACAGATCCTTTGAAAGAGCGAGCTTTTCGGATTCACTCAGAAGTGCAGCTATCTCATTCTCTTTTTTGTCAAGAAGCTTTAGTGTCGCCTCATCTACAATATCATAGTCCTCGGCGGTCATTTCCTGTGTTATCTCATCGGGGTGCTGCTTGCTGTATTCAAAAAACATCTGCATTCCCGACCACTCGGTCAGCTCCTTGTGAATGCGGACAAGGTCGCGCTCTATCATATCGTTTTTTGCTTTCAGGTAGGTGTTGCGCGCACTGTAATATACGACAAAAATGCTTATTATCATTCCCAATATATAAAATATCAGCATGAGCGCAGTTACCTGCCACCGTATCCTGTGGTTCCTTTTCATACTGCCTCCTCCTTAAAAGTTCTGTTATCAATATAATTATACCATATTAAAAGGATTTGTCAATCGGTTGTTGCGCGCTGCCAAACCGCTTGATTTGGTTATATTGCTTAAAGGAATATACTATATATTGTGCATTTGCCTATAATTTCTGCGCTTTTTGAATAATTTGTTGACAGTTTGCAAAAAAATGTGGTATAATGATATTTGTGAATATATAGATAAAATTCACGTTGTGTAATTTTTTGGACAGATGCAGCTTAGGGTTTATCATTTTGTGACTTTGGGTTTAAAAGCAATAAGATACTTAAATTTTTAACGTCTGGAGGTCAAAAATGGATAAGCTGATCGACTACGGCGGGTACGCCGCCTACCGTAAAACAGTTACGGAGCTTACCGCTAATCTTAAGACACTTCTTGAGCTTAGTGAAGGAGTACAGCTCCCCAATACCGCCGATTCCATCAAGGAAACGATAGAAAAGACGAGCGACGAGCATTTCGAGGTCGCTATCGTCGGTGAGTTCAAACGCGGCAAGAGCACGCTTATTAATGCCCTGCTCGGGCAGGAGGTGCTGCCTGCCGATGTTCTGCCTGCAACCGCGACACTCAACCGCGTAACATATTCTAAGGACCCGTATGTTTCCGTAGAGTATAAAAACGGCAGCCACGAAAAGGTGGATATAGACAAGCTTGCCGACTATGTAACAAAGCTTACCGCCGAGAGCGAGGAAAAGGCCGAGACCGTCAAGGAGGCCACCGTTTATTATGATACCGAATTCTGCAAGAACAATGTCGATATCATTGACACCCCAGGTCTTAACGATGATGAGCAGATGACAAATGTTACCCTTTCTATTCTGCCTAAGATAGATGCGGCGGTTTTTGTTATTTCGGCAAACAGCCCCTTCTCGCAGTTTGAGAAGGACTTTTTGGAGAAGAAAATGCTCACCTCCGATGTCGGCAGGATAATCTTCGTTGTAAACTGCTTTGGCACGTTTGCAAGGGAGGACGAAAATAAGATAGTTGAAACGGTAAGAACGCGCATTACCCGCTATGTAATGGAAAAGGCCAAAAAGGTAATGGGCGAGGATTCAAGAGAATTTGCCGCGTATAAGCGTAAGATAGGAACGCCGAGAGTTATAGGCGTTTACGCTAAGCGCGCCCTTACCGCTAAGAAGATAGAGGACCCGAACCTTCTTGCAGAGAGCAATTTCCCTGAGTTTGAAAAGGCTCTTGAAACTATGCTCACCAAGGAGAGGGGCGTTATCGCTTTGCAGATACTTGCAAATAAGATAACCAACTCGGGCACTGAGATCATGAGGAGCGTTGTAATGCAGGAAAACGCTCTTATGATGGAAAACGACGAGTTTATGAAAAAATACTCGGCGGCTATTGAAGAGATAGAGTCAATAAGAAATAAAAAGAGGCAGGAGTTCGTTAAGATAAACGATGCCGCCAATAAGGTGTTTGCAGATCTTCAGCCCGTGCTTGACAGCTATTGGTCAAATATCGAGGAGGCGGCTATGGAGGTAATTGATAACTTCCAGATGTCCTCGGATGATTTCAAGAAGGACAGGCTCAAGATAGTTACAAGCAAGCTTACCGATAAGATAAAGGAAAATATCGAAACAAGGGCACAGCTTATCTGCGAGCAGATACAGAATTCCATTAACGTTGCTATAAATGTCGAGGCTGAAAGACTTCAGGATTTCGAGGACGAGTTCTTCGAGTCTGTTTCGCGCATTCAGTCTATGTTCGCCGTGTCTGACCGCGTTTCCAAAAACGGTGGTATTGCCGATAAGGTCACGGGTGCGGCAATAGGCTCGTTCGGTGTAGGCGGCGCATTCTTAGGTTTCCGCGAGGCAGGTGTTAAGGGTGCTCTTCTGGGCGGCGCTACAGCGTTTGCAGGATTCTCGGCTACCTACTATGCGGCTATGATGCTTGCAAGCTTTATCGGCCTTGCATCTGCCCCCGTAACGCTTTGCCTTATGGCGCTTGCAGGCCTTGCAGGTACGTTTACAAGCTCGTTTGCTATTGATAAGCTGCTCGTTAATGAGAGGATAGATAAGTATAAGGCAAACTTCAAAACGCAGGTCAGAAAGCAGTTCCATGAAATGAAACTCAATACCGACTTTACCGAGACTGTCAGAAAGCAGGTATTCACAGCGTTTGAAGGCCTTAAGACCAAGATCGAGGACGAAACTGAGATAATCCTTCGTGATACTCAGGAAACACTTGATAACCTTAATAATATGAAGGCTGAAAAGAGCCATATATCAGAAAAGGAAATGGACAGGCTCCACGATATCGCGGAGAAGGCAAGTAAGATAGTTTCCGATGCATACGCCTTAAGAAAGGCACTTACCGAGGAAACTGAATAGCAATTAATAATGCATGGTGCATAGCTGAAACTGTTTATTTCTTTATGGTCTTGTGACCACAGTATTTTTCAAGTGCATATATCACATTACACTTTGCCGATCGCTCATCAGCGGCGCAGCCGCAAAATTGTGCATTGT
>JAGBNQ010000062.1 GCA_017634275.1 Ruminococcus sp.
ATTCGGGTGATAAGTCCTTAATGTACTTTTCAAAATTTTCGTTCATAGTGTTTTCCTCCTTAATCTTATCTAACAAATCTATCATGGCGTTCATAACCACAGTCATCACAGTGGTATATGGCACCCGCTATTTGATAATTACTGCTGCCGCATTTAGGACACTTTGGTTTTTTTCCGCAGCCGCCCGAAACAAGCTCTAAAGCCTCCTCGGGGAGTTCAAGTTCATTCTCCGCCAAAAAAGCGTTCAGTTCTTCTTCGGTTTTAATCCCTTTTGCCTTTTCCTGTAATTCGGGGGATAAGTCTTTAATGTACTTTTCAAAATTTTCATTCATAGTTTTTTCCTCCTTGTATACCGGCAGACCGGATCGTTATTAAATGCTGTATATTTATTTTACAATTTTAGACTCAGCAGGATAGGCAGGGTCGAGCCTTTTTCTTTTTTCAGGATGGTACGTTCCTCCGGAATTGGTTCCACAGCCGCCGCCTGCTATATATTCAAGTGCCTCCTCGGGGAGTTCCAAGTCATTGTCTGCTAAAAATTCATTCAGTTCCTCTTCGGTTTTAATCCCTTTTGCCTTTTCCTGTAATTCGGGTGGTAAGTTCTTAATGTACTTTTCAAATTTTTCGTTCATGGTGTTTTCCTCCTTATAATTTATTACGCAAGCAGGCAGACGGACGCCGCCTTTAGCTTACAAACACATTATAGCATATCATCTGCTACAAATATGCAACAAATCCGCAACAAATCGCCTGTTTTTTTATCAAACATAATAAACAAACTTTTTGATGATCGTTTGTGTATAACGACGAACTCTCATACAGTTACTATACTGATTCCAATTCGGACAGCTCCATATATCCTTTTACAGATAATGCATAAATAGTCGCCGCCCTTATTTTTGTAGATAAAGGTGATTATTTCGCTGATCATCAGGGATCTCAGCCCCACTGAAACAGCCGCCGCCTGCTATCATGTCGAGTGCCTCCTCGGGCATTTCGAGATCATTTTCCGCAAGGAAAGCGTTCAGTTCCTCTGTGGTCTTGCACTCCCTTGCCTTATCCTGCAACTCGGGGGATAAGTCCTTTATGTACTTTTCAAAGTTTGCGTTCATAGGTTTTTCCTCCTCGTGGATTTCCTGACGTTTCTCTGCAATAAATGCGTTCATTAGTATATTACCTTGTCATCTTTTGAATACCCGCATTTGGGGCATTTCCAGAAAGAGTTGTATAGGTGGTCCATTACTGTTCCGCATCTATCACATTTGAGAGGAGTTCCACAGCCGCCTGCAACAAGCTCTAAAGCCTCCTCGGGCAGCTCGAGTTCATTCTCCGCTATAAAAGCGTTAAGTTCTTCCTTAGTCTTGCAAGCCCTTGCCTTTTCCTGCAATTCGGGGGATAAGTCCTTAATGTATTTTTCAAAATTTTCATTCATGGTATTTTCCTCCTTGATTGTATTTATTCGAGTTGAAAGACTATTTGTCGCCTCCGGAATGCACCTTACACTGTCGTTATCAGATGATATCATAAATGGCGTTCAAATACATCGCATAGCGTTTTATCTGCGGTGGTGCATCGTTTAAAGCCTCCAGTCCGTATTGGACTGCCTTTTTCCTTATCCTCTTTTTCATTTCCGTAATATGTCCGTTGGCATCTAACCAGTTGTAAAGCTCTTCCAGCGCACCGCCGCCCGAAACCATTTCCAGTGCCTCCTCGGGCAGCTCTAAGTCATTCACCGCAAGGAAAGCGTTCAGTTCCTCTGTGGTCTTGCACTGACGTGCCTTTTCCTGCAATTCGGGCGATAAGTCCTTTATGTACTTTTCAAATTTTTCATTCATAGCTATTATCTCCTGCCGTTTCATCGCACAGTTTTTTAACCAAGCGGACAGTTTCCGCCGAAATGCGGAATATACTCTTTATTTGTAGCCTTGACTGAGTTGTATTCAGCCTCTGACAACTCGGCTTGTGCGCCTTGTCCGAAGGTGAAAGATTCGCAACAAAAAAATTTTGCATTTCCGCATTCACTGCACGCGCGCATTGTCACCATAGCACATTCAATTCCTTTGATGATGGGGAAGGGGGACGCAAATATATATCTTTCAATGACGCTGTCTACGTTGCATTCATGTCCGCCGCAGCCGCCGCCGCCCGAAACAAGCTCCAAAGCCTCCTCGGGGAGTTCAAGTTCATTCTCCGCTATAAAAGCATCAAGCTCTTCCTTTGTTTTAAGCTCTCTTGCCTTTTCCTGTAATTCAGGTGATAGATCCTTAATGTACTTTTCAAATTTTTCGTTCATAGTGTTTTCCTCCTTAAATACTTTTCATTATTATGCGTGTATCTCGTCCTTAAAAACTATACCGCAGTTAGGGCAACGGTAATAGTCATTATAATTTATTACATAACTTGTTACTCCTAAATGGCCCCAACGCTTATTGTTATAAACATTAACTTCAGGAGAATCCTCATGTGTACACTGTGTTACCTTTGCGTTACATTTATTGCACTTATCGGGTGCAGGCGGTGTGGATGTACAGCCGCCGCCTGCTACAAGCTCGAGTGCCTCCTCGGGCAGCTCCAAGTTGTTTTCAGCTAAAAAAGCATCAAGCTCTTCCTTAGTCTTGCACTCCCTTGCCTTTTCCTGTAATTCAGGTGATAAGTCCTTTAAATATTCTTCAAATTTTTCATTCATAGTTTTTTCCCCCTTTAATATCCCGAACTGAAATAGCGTGTCTCTCCGCATTTTTTGCATTCCTTGTAAGAGGTATATACATCCCAATCATGCTTTCCGCCCTTGGGGCAGTCGCCTGTGCAGAATCCGCCCGAAACCATTTCAAGCGCGTCCTCGGGCAGCTCTATCTCATTTTCAGCCAAAAAAGCATCAAGCTCTTCCTTAGTCTTGCACTGACGTGCCTTTTCCTGCAATTCAGGTGATAAATCCTTAATGTACTTTTCAATTTTTTCGTTCATAGTGTTTTCCTCCTGTGTAACATTATTAATGACAATATAGCTTGTGATTTGCTTATTTGTTATTTGAATGCATAAATCATCTCAATTCAACTTCGCCATTGTTATAGCTTAGCGGCTTTACACATTTTGGGCACCAATGAGTAGAATCTCCATGAAGAGAAGAAAGTAGTGCTCGTGAACCGCAGTATATGCAGTATGCTTTTTTAGTATCTGCTGTTCCGCATCCTCCCGCAACAGCTTCCAAAGCGTCCTCGGGCAGCTCCAGGTCATTATCCGCCAAAAATTCGATCAGTTCCTCTGTGGTTTTGCACTCCCTTGCCTTTTGCTGTAATTCAGGTGATAAATCCTTAATGTACTTTTCAAAATTTTCGTTCATAGTGTTTTCCTCCTTTAATATCCTGAACTGAAATAGCGTATCTCACCGCATTTTTTGCATTCCTTGTAAGAGGAACATACATCCCATTCGTGCTTACGGCTTTAGGTACAGTCGCTTGAGCGTCATTCCGGCCGAAACCATTTCAATCTCGTCCTCGGGCAGCTCTATATCGTTCTCCGCTAAAAATTTGCTAAGTTCTTCCTTTGTTTTGCACTCACTTGCCTTTTCCTGCAATTCGGGTGATAAGTCCTTTAAGTATTTTTCAAATATTTCATTCATAGTTTTTTCCTCATTTTTTATTACTGATCACTGATCGGTCGGAAAATCAGTATATGCCGGTAATTGTAACTACCACGTTTTCTGCGCCTTAAGTGAGTTATACTCAGCGGCGCTTATCTCTTTATAGCTTATGATGCTGTTTTGATTGACATATTTGTCTGCATTAGGAAACGTCAGGACATAATAATGTAATTCTGAGCATTTGCTGCATTGATTTGTCTTGATGTTTTGTACCTGCATCCCGTTATAATGTATAGCATGGCCGACCGGCCCGTTGCTGCCGAACGTCGGTACCATATCAATTCTTTCAATTTCTATGAAATTATGCTCGCAGTGTGACGTAGTGCAGCCGCCTGCCACCATTTTAAGAGCCTCCTCGGGAAGTTCCAAGTCATTGTCTGCTAAAAATACATTCAGATCTTCCTTTGTCTTGCACTGACGTGCCTTTTCCTGCAATTCGGGGGAGAGGTCCTTTAAGTAGCTTTCAAATTTTTCGTTCATGGTTTTTTCCTCCTTGATCAGTATTTGAAAACGCGATCATCATACTTGCCGCTGTACCAAAGTCCGTTATTGTAGCTGCTGCATTTGGGGTTGGAGCAATACATTCTCCATATAAGACTATAGCCCTTTTCATTGGCACACATATCAAAGTAGCGCAGCTTTTGCTTACATTCGGGGCAGTTATAGAGCATAATGTCACCCTGATTTTTGCTGGGGTCGGACTGACTGCAGCCGCCGCCTGCCACCATTTCAAGAGCCTCCTCGGGGAGTTCTATCTCATTTTCAGCTATAAAAGCATTAAGCTCTTCCTTTGTCTTGCACTCTCTTGCCTTTTCCTGCAATTCGGGTGATAAGTCCTTTAAGTATTTTTCAAATTTTTCATTCATAGTTTTTTCCTCCTTATTTATTATTGATCACCGGTCGGAAAACCGGTATATGCCGGTAATTGTAACTGCCACGTTTTATGCGCTTTAAGTGAGTTATAATCAGCGGCGCTTATCTCTGTATTGTAATAATTCTTCGTTCATGATCCTGCTGCTTTCACCGCACGGGGGATTGCCTTTATATTTACCTGCTTACTTTGTTTCGTACTTTGAATTGCCGCAGTTTCTGCAAACATAACGGTATTGACTCTTGCCGCCGCTTGCCTCAAAGATGTCACTTAGGTACCAGTTGTGCTTTCTGTCATCAGAACCATAGCATTTTTCATCGCAGCCCCCTCCGCCTGCTACCGCGTCAAGCACATCATCGGGCAGCTCTATATCGTTTTCCGCAAGAAAATCGTTAAGCTCCTCCATAGTCTCGCATTCTCTTGCCTTTTCCTGCAATTCGGGTGATAAGTCCTTTAAGTGTTCTTCAAAAATCTTGTTCATAATTCTTACTCCTTTTCTGTTGATTATTTGATTTATAGTTCGCACATTTTACTGTGCGGTTCCTTCTCGGTCTGTGATCTTTTCAGCCGTTTTCATAAAGCCTTGAATTATCAGCGTATGAAGAATGAGCCGACAAAGTCGCTGTCAGAGCCGCTGCAGCCGTCTGCGCTCACGCCTTAGTTTGAGCTTATATTTGCCCACATTATCTCGTCAAGTGTGAGGTTGCGTCCGCAGTGCGAGCATCTGAACAACGAATATCCCGAGCTTACGCAGATAGTTTTGTGCTTTTTGCAAACGGCGAGCCTTTTGCTGCCTGAACTTACACCGCCCGAAACGTGCTGAAGTATCTCATCGGGCAGCTCAATGTCGTTTTTTTGGATAAACTCGGTAAGCTCCTTGGCGGTCTCACATTTCTTTGCCTCTTCACGAAGTTCGGACGGAAGAGTTTCTATGTAATATTTTAAGCTTTCATTCATAGTGTTTTCCTCCTTTATCTATATATGTATCTCGTCTGCGTAAACTATCCCGCAGTTTTTGCACCTTCGGTATTCGCTTAAGACTATACCGCCGCTTGAACCTTCAAGCTGACCGAACAGCCCCTTGTTGTTTTTCTCCCAGCGGCTTTTTATGTAGGCCTTGATGTCGTTTATGTCGCTCTCCTTGCAGGGTGAAACGCTTGCAAAGCATTTGCTGCATTTCTCTCCGTTGCCCTCATTCCCCGAGCAAATGAACCCTCCCGAAACAAGCTCTAACGCCTCATCGGGCAGCTCTAAGTCATTGTCCGCGATAAATTCACAAAGCTCCTCCTTGGTCTTAAGCCCCCTTGCCTTTTGCTGCAATTCGGGGGATAAGCGGTCTATGCATTTTTCAAGATTTTCGTTCATCGTTACCTCTCCTTTATGTTGTTTGTTTTTACACCTGTATTATAACACACCGTCCGTAACAAATCCGCTACAAATCAGCGTTTTTGCCATTGCCGTTTTTAACGAACATTCGGACGGTGTTTTGTATAATTTGTATATTTTTTAATATTTTTTAAGCAGCGCCTTAACAGTTTGGGTCTATCTGTTATCCGTAAAAATCGCTGTCTTCATATCTTTCGATCTTATCATTGCTGTATGGTGCCGCAGGAGCGCCTATGTAGTAAAACATCCATTTGTTAAAGGACGGGCATTCACTGCGCTTGCAATACAGCCTTACTGCGCTGAATGGCTCGGTAACGCGGCAATATGATTTAAAGCGTATATCTCGGTAGTAAAGCTGTCCTTTGCATTCCGGGCATACCGCGCCGGCGACAAGGTCGCCTCTTTTGTATATCTCTGATGTTTGTGTGCAGCCCCCTGCAACAAGCTCCAGAGCCTCCTCGGGGAGTTCAAGCTCATTATCCCTTATAAACTCGTTAAGCTCGTCTTTGGTCTTGCACTCTCTTGCCTTTTCCTGCAGCTCGGGGGATAAGCTCTCTATGTACTTTTCAAAGCTCTCGTTCATGGTGATACCCTCCTTATTAATGGTGCAAATACATTCTTCTAAGGCTGCTGCCCTGATCAAAATATACTATGCTGGTTACGGGCGATTCCCTGAAATAGCTCCTGCAGGCTCTGTTTTCGCAGTATAAGACGTGCTGGCCCACTCTTTCTCCGAAATAATAAAGCTGTTCATGGCATAAAGGGCAGGTCTTGCCGGGAACGATATCGCCTTCGTTTAGCGGAACTGCATACGGGTCGTTTCCGCCGCCGCCCGATACCGCCTCAAGCGCCTCCTCGGGCAGCTCTATATCATTCTCTGCCAAAAACTCCATTAATTCATCATTGGTCTTGCACGCCATAGCTTTTTCGCGCAGCTCAGGCTCTAAGTCTTCTATGTATTTATTTATCATCTCGTTCATAGCGATCTCCGTCCTCAAAATAAACTTTCATTATCGGCAGCATTATCCGTCAGCCCTTCTTTATTACCTCGGTGTTGCCTTAAAATTCCGCATTCAGGGCATTTTCTGTGATCTGCGGTAATTATGATAAAGCTTGTTACATTATGCTGCGCTATGTAAAATCCCTTTACTGTATTTTCGCAGTGAGTGAATTTGTAAATATGATAGCGGTGTAATTATCATCTTCTGTTTGAACGCAGCTGTGCCGTTCAGATCATTTTCTTAGTTACATTATTTTTTTGTATCTCTCATATTCAGCCGAAAGCTGAAATGAGCTGACTCTGATTTCTTGTTCGTAAGCTCTGCTCACTGTGTTTTACTTTTTTCTGAATCTTGCGAGTTCCTGCACAACGCTGTCGCCTAATTCATACTCCTGGCCGTTTTTTTCTACGTTGACGGTACGAATACATCCGCACTTTTTGCACTTCCAGGTTCTTACCCTGTATATCGCATAGCTCCATTCCGTGTGAGATTCATATTCGTCCAGTATCTCCCTGTCATCATGTGTGCATTTCCCGCCACACTGCGAGCCGCCCGAAACCGCTGAGAGCAGCTCGTCATCAAGCTCCAGATCATTGTCGGCAATAAAAGCGTTTAGCTCGTCTGTGGTTTTTATATCCTTTGCCTTTTCCTGCAATTCGGGTGATAAATCCTTAATGTACTTTTCAAATTTTTCGTTCATAGTATTTTCCTCCTTTTATGTTATCAGCATTTATTTATTTTGCCGCTTGCAGCCTTGAACCATAAGCCGTTGTTGAATGACGAACATTTCGTATTGTCGCAATACATTCTATCGCCCTGATGAAATGTAGTATCCCAGTAGCGGAGCCAGTTTGAGCATTCGGGGCATCTGTACGGCATGGGAGCGCCCTTTTCGTATGCATCACCGCAGCTGCACCCTCCCGATACCATTTCAAGCGCTTCCTCGGGCAGCTCTATCTCGTTGTCTGCCAAAAAAGCATTTAATTCCTCTTTTGTCTTGCATTCCCTTGCCTTTTCCTGCAATTCGGGTGATAAATCCTTAATGTACTTTTCAAATTTTTCGTTCATAGTATTTTCCTCCTTGTTATAATATGAAATATGTGTATCAGAATCTTTCTACCTTATTAACTGCCGGGCTGAATGTCGTATGAGACGGCACATCAGAACGGAAACAGACACTCGCGTATGATTTGCAATAGATATTGCCGCAATACATTCTTATGTATTGTTTTCCTTCATGTACCATATCCCAGTAGTAAAGCGTGCTGCCGCAGTCAAGGCACTTTGCGCCAACTACTTCATCATGCTTGTCATATACATGAGATGAAAACGAGCAGCCGCCGGAAACCATTTCAAGTGCGTCCTCGGGCAGCTCTATCTCGTTCTCCGCTATAAAAGCATCAAGCTCCTCTTTTGTTTTGCACTCCCTTGCCTTTTCCTGCAATTCGGGGTCTAAATTCTCTATGTACTTTTCAAATTTTTCGTTCATAGCCGCGCCCTTCTGAAGTTATTTTTATTTGTATCCTTCGCCGGTTTCACGTCCTCTATCGGATCAAAGTCCAGGCAGCAGTTGCAGCAATGCAGCTCGCCGCTTGCATACTGCATGGAAAGGTAGCTGCCGCAGTTGGGGCATGGGGGCTTTTCGTGTATCTGCCCGTCGCACTGCGCACCGCCCGAGACCGCCTCAAGCTTATCCTCGGGTATCTCAATATCGTTGTCGGCAAATAACTCGCTCAGCTCCTCAAAGTCTTTGCATTTTTCCGCCTTTTCCTTAAGCTCGTGCGGAAGGTCTTTTATTAATTTATCTAAGCTTTCATACATGATATATTCCTCCTTTTATGTTTTTTTTACAGCTACATTATAACACATTCCCTGTAACAAATCCGCAACAAATCAGCGCTTTTTTGTCCGTTGTTTTTCACAAATAAATTTGTGCAATCTTTATAAAATAACGTTTTCGTTAGCACTTATCTGTAAGCTGACGCAAAAAAATCCCCTTAACGCTAAAGGCAACACCGCACAAAGACCGCCTGAGAGCTTTGCGGCACATCTACTTGCAGATTTTCCGTCATATCACCCAAATTCACCTTGAAATACGTTAGTATTCCTGCGGTAAATTTGGGCAATCTGACGAAAAATCTGACTGCGTATCTGTACCACAATCTTTGTGCGGTGTTGCCTTAAGCGAAAAGGGGAGAAAAATATATGTGTATCACTATTACGAATAATCTACAACATCTATCCAGCGCATAAGCAGGTCATGCTCCTCGGGCTTGTTCTTTATAAGCTGCGCTGCAGCAACTATCGGCAGCCACTGCTGAACGTACATTTTTGATGTGCCGCTCTTAAGGCAGTACTTGTCGAGGTACTTGTCAGCTATCTCGGGGTGGTGCAGGCACAGGAGCATATAAGTCCTCGCAACATCGGCGGAGGCGTTGCCCTGCCTTGCATTTGACCAGTTGATGACATATGTGCCGTCATCGTTGAAGATGATGTTTTTCGGCTCAAAGCTGCCGTGGCAGAGCTTTATGTGCTTAGGCATAGAATCAAGGCGCGTGAGCAGCTCGTATTTCTTTATCTCATCTATCTGCCCTATGCTCTTTATCTGCCTTGCCATTTTATCCTTAAGCTTTGATAAAAGCGGCATGAACTGCGCGTGTATCTCCATCTGAATGTCGATCATTCTGTCGATGTACATTTCTGTTTTGTCGGGGTTCTCTTCCATAAGCTGCTTTAAGGTCTTGCCCTTTATCCAGTCATGCGAGATAGCCCACTTGCCGTCAACAACACCTACCTCGTGAAGTGTCGGCACCTTTATATTGGTATTAACCATAGTAGTCTCACACCTTGCGTGGGTGAGTGCGGCGTAAAGGCATTTTTCCTTGTACTCGGGCTTTTTGTAAACTCTTATCGACCTGTCATCGTCCTCATATACATCATAGATATCGCCTTCGGCTATAAATTTTTTAAGCTCCATATTAATTCTCCTATCTGTTTTGATTTTTAGACAGCTGTCAAAATTCACAAAATAACTTCCGCCGCCTTTGATATCAATATTATACTACGGGATATACGAATTGTCAAGCATTTTTCGTTATTTTCACCAACGTTTAATATTTGTTAAGAATTTAAGCTCCATTAATTAATATTTGGCGGCCTGATTTATGTATTTGTTATATATCACGCTGATTTTATGTGTGGATTTTGCACAAAATAAAAAGTTTACAAAATATTATTCAGGGTTCATTATTTGTGTATTATCAATAACTGCGGCTGAAAAAACAATAAAAATATGTCGGAAAATTCGATTGACAAAAAAATAACGATTTGATATAATGTAGTTATAGTGATAGTATATATGGGCATACCTCAAAAAAATAAAACGGAGGGTACGTTTATGGTTAAAATAGTTGATACAGTAGAGGCTCTCGAAGAAAAGATAAAAGAAGTCAAGGCCGCGCAGGCTGTCTTTGCAGAGTATTCTCAGGAGCAGGTCGATAAGATATTCCGTGCGGCGGCGCTTGCTGCAAACAAGGCAAGGGTCAGCCTTGCAAAGCTTGCCGTTGAGGAAACGGGAATGGGCGTTGTTGAGGATAAGGTGATAAAAAACAACTACGCTGCCGAGTATATCTATAACGCTTACAAAAATACAAAGACCTGCGGTATAGTTGAGGAGGATAAGGCTTACGGCACAAAGAAGATACTTGAACCTATAGGCCTTATAGCTGCGGTAATTCCTACCACCAACCCTACCTCGACCGCGATATTCAAGGCGATGATAGCATTAAAGACGAGAAACGGCATAATCTTCTCGCCCCACCCGAGGGCTAAGAAAAGCACTATCGAGGCCGCAAGGATAGTTTTAGAGGCGGCTGTTGAGGCAGGCGCTCCCGAAAACATCATCGGCTGGATAGATGTTCCGTCGCTTGACCTTACAAACACAATTATGAAAGAGGCTGACATTATCCTCGCAACGGGCGGCCCGGGAATGGTAAAGGCTGCGTATTCAAGCGGCAAGCCTGCCCTCGGTGTAGGTGCAGGAAATACCCCTGCGGTAATTGACAAGAGTGCTGATATCTTAGTGGCGGTAAACTCCATTATCCACTCAAAGACCTTTGATAACGGCATGATATGCGCGTCCGAGCAGTCTGTCATAGTTGACAAGAGCATATACAGCGAGGTCAAGAAGGAATTCAAGGCAAGGGGCTGCTATTTCCTTAATAAAGAGGAAACAGAAAAGGTAAGAAAGACAATAATCATAAACGGCGCGCTCAATGCTAAGATAGTCGGCCAGTCGGCATTCAGGATAGCAGAGCTTGCTGACGTTAAAGTTCCCGAAAGCACTAAGATACTCATAGGCGAGGTAACAAGCGTTGATATCTCCGAGGAGTTTGCTCACGAAAAGCTTTCCCCCGTGCTTGCTATGTATAAGGCGAATAGCTTTGAGGACGCCTGCGAAAAGGCTGATAAGCTTATAAAGGACGGCGGCTACGGCCATACAGCATCTCTCTACGTTGACGAAACAACGGAAGATGAGAAGATAAATTATTTCGCACATAAAATGAAGACCTGCCGTATTCTGGTAAACACCCCCTCCTCGCACGGCGGCATAGGTGATCTTTACAACTTCAAGCTCGCACCCTCGCTCACTCTGGGCTGCGGCTCGTGGGGCGGAAATTCCGTTTCGGAAAATGTTGGGGTCAAGCACCTGCTCAATATCAAGACAGTTGCCGAGAGGAGAGAGAATATGCTTTGGTTCAGATCGCCTGATAAGGTCTATTTCAAAAAGGGCTGCCTGCCTGTTGCTCTTGATGAGCTTAAAAATGTTATGGGCAAAAAGCGTGCCTTTATCGTGACGGATAACTTCCTTTACAAAAACGGCTTTACTAAGCCCGTTACCGATAAGCTCGATGAGCTGGGAATTATCCACGAAACATTCTTTGACGTTGAGCCCGACCCGTCATTAAAATGTGCCGAAGAGGGTGCAAAGGCTATAAGAGCATTTGAGCCTGATACGATAATCGCTATCGGCGGCGGCTCGGCTATGGACGCCGCAAAGATAATGTGGGTCCTCTACGAGCACCCCGAGGCTGACTTCCTTGATATGGCTATGCGCTTTATCGACATAAGAAAGAGGGTCTACACATTCCCGAAAATGGGCGAGAAGGCTTACTTTGTCTGCGTTCCTACCTCTTCGGGCACAGGCTCTGAGGTAACGCCCTTTGCAGTCATCACAGATGAAAAGACAGGTCATAAATACCCCCTTGCAGACTATGCTCTTATGCCTAACATGGCTATAGTTGATACTGATATGATGATGAGCGCGCCAAAGGGGCTCACCGCTGCATCAGGCCTTGACTGCATGGTGCATGATCTGGAGGCTTATGCATCTGTTATGGCTACCGACTTTACAGACGGCATCGCTCTTCGCAGCTTAAAGCTTACCTTTGATAACCTCCCCGAGTGCGTTGAAAACGGTCAGACGGCTGTAAGGGCAAGGGAGAATATGGCGCACGCCGCAACAATGGCAGGTATGGCATTTGCAAACGCATTCTTAGGTATCGGCCACTCGCTTGCACATAAACTCGGCGCTTACCACCACCTGCCGCACGGAATATGCTGCGCGCTCGTAATTACCAATGTCATGAAATTCAACGCCTCCGAAGCGCCGCGCAAAATGGGAACATTCTCACAGTATGCTTATCCTCATACGCTCGAGCGCTACTGCGAGGTCGCTAATTACTTAGGTATCTTCGGCAAGGATAATAAGGACACCTTCAAAAAGCTCTTAGCTAAGATAGAGGAGCTAAAAGAGCGCTGCGGCTGCAAGAAAACTATTGCAGACTACGGTATCAGCGAGGAGGATTTCTTGGCTACCCTTGATAAGATGAGCGAGGACGCATTCGACGACCAATGCACGGGCGCAAACCCACGCTACCCCCTCATCAGCGAGCTTAAGGATATCTACATGGCTTGCTACTACGGCACGGAATATAACGGATAAATTTACAAAACACTCGTCTTTACGACGGGTGTTTTTTAATTAATAATTAATAATTAATAATTACGGTGTCCGCCGAAAGCGGAATGGTTTGAATTGTTTCATATGGCATTTTTGTTGACAATCCTTAACGCTTGTGATATAATGACTTTACTATATTTTTGATAACGAGGTGTATATTTATGGCAGAATTTGCAGTAAAGGGAAACAACAGCCGTTTCAAGGCTTTTTTTGATAAAGCGAAAAGGGGAGAGGCGCTCAACGTTGCATTTTTGGGCGGCTCTATCACTATGGGCTGTCACGCGACGACGGAAGAAAACAGATATGTCAACCGCATTTTTTCACACATTCAGTCTAAGTTCCCGAAATCTAAAATGACACTAATAAACGGCGGCATAGGTGCAACCACTTCGCAGTTCGGTGCGGCGCGTATCAATGATGATATTTTGAAATATGACCCCGACCTTGTTTTCATCGAGTTTTCCGTAAATGATGATAACAACATCAAGGCCTTTCAGGAAACCTATGAAAGCTGTATCAGGCGAATCCTTAAGTTTAAGACTGCGCCTGCCTGCCTTGTTATAAATAACCTTTTCTATGACACGGGCTTTAACGCGCAGGAAATACATAACGAGGCGGCGGCCTTTTACGGCGTTCCTGCGGTAAGCGTGCGCGATTATGACTGGCCGAGGCTGCAAAGCGGCGAGCTTAAGCGCGATGACCTCACCGCCGACGGCCTGCACCCAAACGATAAAGGCATGGAAATAATCGCAATGCTTGTAAATAATGCGATAGATGAGATGATAGACGAGCCTGCCGACAAGCCTATTGCTATACCCGAAAAGCCGCTTACCAAAGCTCGCTATGAAACCGCCGCGCGCTTTGATAACAGAAACCTCACTCCCACTCTTTCGGGCTTTTGTGAGGATAAAGAGCCGCAGCGCGATATCACCGATGTTTTCAAAAACGGCTATATCGCAGAAAAAAGCGGCGCTTATTTCAAGATGGAAACCAATGCGCGAATTATCTGCATTCAGTGGCGCAGAACGATAAACCGCCCTGCCCCTATCGCCAAAGTCGTCATTGACGGCGACGAGAGCAAGGCCGTGATTTTAGACGCCAATTTCGAGGAGGATTGGGGCGACCTGCTTGCCCTGACTACCGTTTTTGAGTCGGACGTTACAGCAAACCACACGGTAGAGCTTACCGTCACCGAGCAGCCTGATAACAACGTGCCTTTCTATCTTGTTTCGGTAATTACAGCTTAATTAAGGCAACACCGCACAATTAAGGTGCGCGCAGATTTAAAAAGCGGCTTTGCCGTAGATTAGCAATTAACAATTAGACCCCGAAGGTAATTCCCTCGGGGTCATTTTTTTGATTATTCAATTGCTGATTGCCGCAGGCGGCTTGTGCATTATCATTCAAACCTTATCGCTTTAAGGTCAAAGTCCGTTCCGGGGAGGAATGTTAGCGATACCGCACCCTTGCCACTGATGCCGCTTAAGTCAAATGCGCGCTCGGTGTAATCCTCTGCACCCTCAAATTCGCAGAGGGTGAGTGCCGTGTCACCGTCGGTCGTGAACTTTAAATGTATGCTGTTCTTTTCAAGTGCCGAGCGGCCTGTGATGATTATTCTCTTTGGCTGCCTGCGTGAAAAATCAAACTCGCCGAACTCAATTACTACGTTGTTGCCGATGTGCGTTATCTCGTTTTCGCCCTCGGAAAAGCTGTCGCCGTAGATGCTCTTTCTGAGCATCGCGTTTATCTCTTCAAACTCAGTTTCGGGGCGCGTGAAGGTTATGTATTTTATTTCAAAACCGCTTGATGACTCAATGCTTACCGTGTGCGTGCCGATAAGCTTTTTGGTAAGCTTGAATTCCACGGGCTCGTTGTAGGTGAGCCATTTTGAGGGGGCTAAATGCTCGTATTGCCCTATCAGCTCGCCCTCGTTCGGCGTTCCGTCATATATTTTGAACCATATCGGCGTTGACATATTCATGTATATCGGCAGAATTATCGTGTCGCTGCCAAAATGCCCGAATTCAACGTTGTCAAATGCCGCGTATGCGTTCTCTCCCGCAAGGCTCAATCCGCGCTCTATTCCCGTGGTAACATTCTCGCCCCTGCTGAAAAGGCCGCCTGCTATCTGCGTGTATGGGTCAAAAGATGCCTGCCCGAGCCCGTCTGCGGTAAGCCTTATCATGCTCATTACCGAGGGCGTTTTTTTGCCGTTTTTGCAAAGTGCGCGCAGATATATCTCCCCGTCGCCCTTGCACTTTATCGTAATGGTATCTCCGCTTTGCTCTGTTATCTCGGCTATATTTGTGTCTATCCCCGAAACGGTCGTTAAGCGGAAGAATATATCATTTTTATAGCTTGCGTTTTCGGGCTTTGCGCTCACCTTAAAGCTAAGCGTGTCGCATTCCTTGCTAAAGTCAAATTTTTCGCCCGTTATCTCGATTTTCCTTACAGGTATCTCGCCGTCAAATTCTTCAAGGTCGGGCTGATATGTGCTGTTGCGGCTTACTGCGCTTATACCCTTGTCAGCCTCGCACTTAAGCGTTTTAAGGCTTATCTGCGCGCCTTCAAGCCCATTTGATCTTGCCTTTACGGTTATCTCTCCTGCCGTTTTGGTAGTTGCTATCATCGCCAAAAGCTTGCCCGAGAACAGCCGCCTTGATGTGGTCTTGTATTGCTCACGGTCGGTCGAGTCGCCGTTGTCAAGCCCTATCAGCCTGCCCTCGCCGCTGACCTCTATGTTTACTCTGTTGTTTGCATTTTCTACGCTTATGCCGTTTTTGTCAAGCGCATCTACCTCAACAAAGAATATCTCCTCGCCGTCAGCGTTTGCGGTCTGCTTGTCAGCCTTAAGCTTAAGCGCCGCAGCGTCGCCAAAGGTGCATTTTTCATCTCTTGCTATCTCTTTTCCGTCAAGGTCATATGCAGCAGCCGTCAGCGTTCCCCTGACGTATTTATGCTTAACATCAAGGCTTAAGCTCTTGCCATGCTCGTGGTCAATGTGCTTTTCGCCTATAAGCTCGCCGTTTAAGAAAAGCCTTACAAACGGCGCATTTGTCACGGCGCGTATGTCGATATCCTGCCCCTCGTTAAAATCCCAGTAGGGGAAGATGTGAACAAACGGCTTGTCCTTAGCGCTCGTCCATTCGCCCTTGAAAATGTAGTAGCTGTCCTTTTCAAAGCCTGCCGTGTCTATCTGCCCGAAGTAGCTGTTTTTGGTAGAGTAGGGGGTAGGCTCGCCTATGTAGTCAAAGCCCGTCCATATAAACTGCCCTGCGCAGAATGGCGCATCTCTGTCGGGGATAATGCAGGCATATGTGTTCTTAGCCGCCCACGCAGGCGAAGAGTTTCCGAGTGCCGAGCATTGCTCGTCATCATCGCACAAAATAGCCTCATTAAGCGGAAAATGATAAATTCCTCTGCTCTGCACAACAGATGATGTTTCTGAGCCGTATATCGCCCAGTCGGGGTGTTCCTTATGCTGCTCGTCATAAAGCCTTTCCGCGTAGTTGTACCCTGCGACCTTGAGTATATCCGCGCATTTTCTTGCGCCCTCTCCCTGCATAAAGTTAGAGCCTATCGTTATCACGCCGTTGCCGCGTGGATCGTGCATTTTCACAAGGGCGGCAAGCTGTGAGGTTATCTCCTGACCGCGCTCGCCTGCGTGTGTGTCATATATCTCATTTCCAATGCTCCACCCTATAAGGCAGGCATGGTTTCTGTCGCGCCTTACCCAGCTGCAAACGTCCTTTGCCACCCACTCCTTGAAAAAGCGCGCGTAGTCAAATTCAGTCTTGCTCATTTCCCACATATCAAAGCCCTCGTCAAGCACCAGAAAGCCCATTTCATCGCACGCATCGAGCATTTCCTTTGCAGGTGGGTTGTGGCTCGTCCTTATCGCATTCACGCCCATTTCGCGCAGTATCTTGAGCTTTCTGATAAATGCGTGCTTGTTGAATGCCGCACCCAAAGCACCTAAGTCATGATGCTCGCAGACGCCGTGCAGCTTTAAATGCCGCCCGTTTAGGAAAAAGCCCCTGTCGGGAGTAAACTCCGCCTTTTTAAAGCCGAATCTGCTTGAAAGGCTGTCGATCTCCTCGTTATCCTTAATAAGCGTGACCGTCATATCATAAAGCTGTGGGTCACTGGTATCCCATAGCTTTGGTAAGTCTATTTTAAGGCTTTGCGTGCCCTGCGTGTATTTAAAGCCCTCGCTTATTATCTCTTTAGGGAGTGCAGTCTTGTCAAATGCAATGCAGCCGCTTGTTATGCTTGCAAGCTCCGCTCCGTCCTTGCTGATAACGGCTTTTATTTTAAGCCCCTCGCAGCTTTCACTCTCGGGGCGCGCAGTCTCGGTCGTTACAAGCACATTTCCGTCGGTGTCCGCAGAAATATACACCCCATTTGATAAAATGTGCGTCTGCTCAAATCTTTTTATGTAAACCTTTCTGAATATGCCTGCACCCGAATACCAGCGCGAGTTGGGGCTTTGGTAATTTACCCTTACAACTACCTCGTTCTCTCCGTCCTTCAGGCTGTCTGTAATGTCAATCTCAAAGGGCGTGTAGCCGTATTTCCACTCATAAACCGCCTTGCCGTTTATGTAAACGCGGCTGTCCATATATACCCCGTCAAAGTAAAGCGCTGTCCTTTTCCCGTCGGCAGGAACACTGAATCTCTTTTTGTAAAACCCTACCGAATCCTCATAAAGGTCATTGGTATTATAAATGAGCCAGTCATGCGGAATGTCAACAGGCTCAAATCCCTTAGCATTTTCTATCTCAGTTTCGGGCGCGCACTTTGCAAAGAGCCACCCGTCACAAAAAGTCTTTTCATTTCTCATATCGTAACCCCCAAAAATCGTGTTACTCCTATTATACCATAACCTTACATCACATTGCAATATTATTTGTTTAAATAGTATAAATATTTTAGCCTTGCTATTTACATTACTGTAGAATTATGCTATAATACCTATATATTCACTATAAAGGAAGTATCGCTATGAAAACATATGAACTAAATGATAAAAACGTAAAGCTGATAGGAAGAACTTACCCCTTTGAGGGAAACCTCTGGTCTGCCTTTTCGGGCACGGGCATAGAGTTTGATTTTGAGGGGGAATACCTTGCGATTATCCTGCTTGCCGATGAGTCTTGTAAGGAGGAAAAGGGCGAGAACCTTGCAAGATATGCCGTACTTATCGACGGCGAGGAGAAATTCAAGGGAATGCTTGATAAAGAAAAGACCGAGCTTGTGGTGTTCGACTCTGCGTCAAAAGCAAGGGTTCAGGTAATAAAGCTATCCGAGTGCGCTATGTCAACTATGGGAATAGCGCCCCTTGTGACGGACGATAACGCTAAAGTCACCCCGGCCCCCGAAAGGTCAAGAAAAATAGAATTTATAGGTGACTCTATCACCTGCGGCTACGGCGTTGATGATGAAGATGCAACGCATAATTTCAAGACCTCCACCGAGGACTGCACGGGCGCTTATGCGTATAAGGCCGCAAGGCTGCTTGATGCCGACTACAGCCTTGTATCAATTAGCGGCTATGGCATAATCTCGGGCTATACGGCCACTGCTGAGAGCAAGATACCCGAGCAGACAGTGCCGCAGTATTATAAGTCGCTCGGCTTTTCCTATAATAAATTCGCCGGAAAGCTCGCCCCTCAGGATATCCCGTGGGATTTTTCAAGGTATATCCCTCAGGCGGTAGTAATCAACCTCGGCACGAATGATGACAGCTATTGCTTGGATCACGCTGACAGGCAGCGCGATTATACCGATAACTACAAGCTCTTCTTAAAAGAGGTAAGGGCGAATAACCCCGATGCGTTTATTTTCTGCACTGTAGGCATTATGGGCACAAGGATATATAAAGCCCTTGAAACGGCGGTTAATGAGTATAAGGCAGAAAGCGAAGATACAAAAATATTATCCTACTGCTTTACCGAGCAGGATCACGAAAATGACGGCTATGCCGCCGATTATCACCCCACAAGAAAGACCCACGATAAGGCATCAAAAGCAATATCGCAGGTCATCAAGGAAACTATGGGCTGGTAGTAAGAAGTAAGAGGTTAGAAATATGAGCTTTAAAAAAGCATTTTTATCTGTATTATTGGGAGGAGTAATGGCAATGACAGCGTGTTCTGATAATGTAAGCTCGCAGGTTTCTGAAAGCACGGGCTCTGCCCCCGTGACGACCGCCGCCGAAACGGTGACAAGCGCGCCTATCGGCCATGAAAAGGCGGAGGAATACGGCAAGGTGATAGCCCTGACCTTTGATGACGGCCCCAATACCTCTACCACGGGCGAGGTGCTTGATGTGCTTGAAAAATACGGCGTCAGGGGAACATTTTTCCTGATAGGGGATAATATAAACGAGCAGAGCAGTGAAAACGTAAAGCGTGCCTATCAAATGGGCTGCGAGATAGCAAACCACTCAAAAACTCACTCGTATATGAACAAGATGAGTGCTGAGGATATCAAGGCGGAGATAGCCTTTACAAACGAGAAGATAAAGGAAATAATCGGTGTTGAGCCTACATTTTTCCGACCTCCCTATATCGCGGTTGACCAGAATATGTTTGATAATATCGACCTTACCTTTATAAGCGGCTACGGCTGTGAGGACTACGAGCAGAAAGTCACCGCTCAGCAGCGCTATGAGCGTACTATGAAACAGGCAAAGGACGGCGCTATCATTCTCCTGCACGATCAGCAGGGCAATTTCCAGACAGTTCAGGCGCTTGAAATGATAATCCCCGACCTATTAGAGCAGGGCTATGAGCTTGTCACCTGCTCCGAGCTGTTTTTTGCAAAGGGCGTTGAGATAAGTACAGATAACGATATAGTCTACAGCTACGCCGAGCAGACAACGATGTACGGATAAGGCGAGCGCGATGCGCACTAAAATAAAGAATAATAAATAATAAATAAAGGTATCGCTGCGCGATGATCTTAAGATCTGCTGCGCTGCGATACCTCTTTATTATTTATACAGTTTCGACCTTGATAAGGTTTGTGTTTCCGCTTACTCCGAGCGGAACGCCTGCCGTGATAACCGCAAGGTCGCCGTGTGAGAGCCAGCCGTGTTCAAGCGCGCTGTCGATAGCCGCTTTCATAAGGTCATCGGTGTTAGTCTGCTCTGCAATAAGCCCCGGTATAACGCCCCATGACATACTTAACTGCCTGTAGGTGGTCTTGTCGGTGGTAAGGCCTATTATCGGGCAGTCCGCTCTGTATTTTGATAGCATTCTCGCCGTGCCGCCGCCCTTTGTTACGGTTATTATCGCCTTGGCGTTAAGGTCATTCGCCGTTGTTACCGTCGCGTGCGATATAGCCTCCGTTACCGATTCACTCTTTGTGTCCTCGCGCATCTTAAAGCGCTTTGCGTAGTTTATGTTGTTCTCTGTTGTTTCCGCGATAAGCGCCATTGTCCTTACCGCCTCAACGGGGAATTTTCCTGCCGCCGTTTCGCCCGAGAGCATAAGCGCCGATGTTCCATCATATATCGCATTCGCAACGTCAGTTATCTCCGCTCTTGTCGGTCGTGGGTTGTTTATCATGGATTCAAGCATCTGCGTTGCCGTAATTACCACCTTGCCCGCATTGTAGGCCTTGTGTATAATGTCCTTCTGTATCGCAGGTATCTGCTCAAAGGGTATCTCAACGCCCATGTCGCCCCTTGCTACCATTACTCCGTCAGATGCCTCAAGTATCTCGTCAATGTTCTCAACGCCGTCCATATTCTCAATTTTTGCTATTATCCTTACATCATACCACCCGAGCGACTGAGTGAATTTTCTCAGATATACCACATCAGCCCCCGTTCTTACAAACGATGCCGCTATAAAATCATACCTCATCTTAGCACCGAATTCAAGGTCATGCATATCATCATCCGAGATGTACGGCATGGAGAGCTTTACCCCCGGCACATTTATGCCCTTGTGGTTTGAAAGCACGCCTCCGTGAATTACCTCGCATAAAATGTCCTCGCCCTTTACGCTTTTTACCTTAAGCTCAATTACGCCGTCATTTATCAAAATAGCATCTCCTGCCTTTACGTCCTTCGGAAGATGCTCAAATGTCACCGATGCGATAGTGCTGTCACCCTCAACATCTCTTGTCGTAAGTGTAAAATCATCGCCGTCCTTTATATCGACGGGCTTGTTGTCTTTAAAATTCTTAAGCCTTATCTCGGGCCCCTTTGTGTCAAGCAGCGTCGCTACGGGAACATCAAGCTCACGCCTTAATCTGTCAACCATTTCAAAGCGCTTTTTATGCTCGTCATATGTCGAGTGTGAAAAGTTAAAGCGCGCTACATTCATTCCCCCGAGCATAAGCTCACGCAGTATCTGCTCATCATCTGTCGCAGGCCCTATAGTGCATACGATCTTAGTCTTTCTCATTTGTATTTCCTCGCTTTCTTTATAAGCTTATTATACATCTTTTCACAGTCAATGTCAACATTTTCATTTGTGAATATATATGAGTAGTTTTCATTTTTCCCCTATTATTATCCTTAGCAATAATTGTGCATCGATCTTTCACAATCTTTCACCCATTTTTCACATTTGCTTTAGTTTAACTTAAGCTTGCCTTGCTATAATGAATACAACATCAAGAACGAAAGGTGGAAATATATATGAAAAACACAAAGATAAATTCGGTCATAATAGCAATGGCGATATGCCTTATGATGGCAGGGTGCGGCAATACTGCATCATCTGAAAGCTCGGTCAAGTCCACATCGCAGACCTCTTCTTCTGTAACGGTCACGGAAAAAACGGCTGATTCGTCCGAAAGCGAGAGCGAAACGGAAACGACAACGACCACTACCACAAAAACCACTACGACCACAGCAGCCAAAACACAGAGCAGCGAGCAGACAACTACTGCCGCAAAAAGTAAGGCATCAGTAAGCGATAAGAGCGAGCAGAAAACAGAACTTTCCGAAACCACCGAGAGCAAAACTGTAGAAAAAGCCGAGAGCGCACAGACTACCATTACCGCAGTCGAAGGCTCAAAGCTGGATGTTTCGGATATGTTTACAAACCGCGACTTAGAGCAGACAGCCGATACTACAGACGCCGAAACGATAAAGGCCGAAAGCGGCAAGACTGTAGAAATAACAAAGGCAGGCGTTTATGTGATAAGCGGCACGGCCGAGAACTTCACAGTCAAGGTAAACGCAGGCGATGATGATAAGGTTCAGCTCGTACTTGACGGCCTTAGTGTAACAAATGACAGCACCCCTGCAATATATGTGGTAAATGCTGATAAGGTGTTTGTTACCACCTCCTCCGACAGCGCGCTTTCCACAACAGGCACATTCACGGCTGACGGCGATACAAATACAGATGCCGTTATTTACTCAAAGGACGATATAGTTTTAAACGGCACGGCGACCCTCACTATCAGCTCCACAGCCAACGGTATCACGGGTAAGGACGACCTTAAGGTAACGGGCGGAACATATAAGATAACCTCATCAGCAGACGCGATCGAGGCTAATGACTCTATCAGGATAAGCGGCGGCGATTTCACGATAAGCTCCTCAAAGGACGGCCTGCACGCTGAAAACAGCGATGATAATACCTTAGGCTATATCTATATCTCGGGCGGAACATTTGATATCAATGCTGCAAGCGACGGCATTCAGGGCACAACCGTTACCCAGATAGACGGCGGAACATTTACGATAAATTCCTCCGAGGGAATTGAAAGTACCTATATCCAGATAAACGGCGGCAAAATAACTATAGCAGCAAGCGATGACGGCGTAAATGCCGCAAGTAAATCGACAGCCGAAACGGTCGCCTTTGAGATGACGGGCGGCGAGCTTAACATAACAATGGGCTCGGGCGATACCGATGCAGTTGACTCAAACGGTAACGTTACAGTAAGCGGCGGCACTATCAATATAACCTGCCCGACACAAGGCACAGCCGAGAGCTTTGACTATGACGGAACAGCTACATTCACCGCAGGAACGATAATCATAAACGGCGAGCAGGTCGATTCTATCCCCACACCCATGATGATGGGCGGCGGAATGCGCGGCGGCAATATGGGCGGCTTTGGCGGCGAAATGGGCGGCGATATGGGCAATCAGCGCGGCAATTTCCAAAGACGATAAGATAAGTGATCCTTCATAATAAATATAAATTTCCTTCCAAAGAAAACGGCGATACTCATACCGAGTACCGCCGATTTTCTTATCTTTTTTCTTACCTCTGATCTCTTGCCTCTACTTAAGAAATCCGTTTATTATCTGCTCCTCAGCCTCCTGCTCGGTAAGGCCTAAGGTCATAAGCTTTGTGAGCTGATCTCCTGCTATCTTTCCTATAGCCGCCTCGTGAACGAGCATAGCATCAACGGAATTAGCCTCCAGCGAGGGGACTGCAAGAATGCGCCCGTTGTCCATAATGATAGAATCACATTCCGTGTGACCCGAGCATTCATCGTTTCCTAAAATGCACATATCAAGCTTTTGGTAGGAATTATCCCTTGCTACCGAGCGCGAAACTACGTCCGCCGATGAGCCCTTACCGTTAAGTGCCACATCGTAAATGCTCAAAGCCTTCTGCTCGCCGTGCGTCATAAGCCTTTCGTGAACTACAAGCTTAGCGCCTGCCTTAAGCTCGGCCTTTGTTGTCCTCTCGGTCGAGTCAACGCCCTTTATCTGCACCATTTCCATTTCCATAGCCGAGTCCTCGTCCATGTATACCTCGGTCACGGGGTTTAGAATTCTCTTGCCCGTGCCGTCGCCCGAGCCGTAGTGCTTTTCAACGTATTTTACCTTAGCCCCCTTGCCGATAAAGAAACGGTGTATTCCGTCATGCTCGCTGTCGCCCGTGCCGCAGTTGTCGATACCGCACCCTGCAACTATCAGAACATCAGCATTGTCCCCAACGTAAAAATCGTTGTAAACAGTTTCCTTTATACCGCTCTGGCTAAGCACAACGGGAATGTGAACGCTCTCGTTCTTTGTGCCCTCTTTTATTATAATGTCGATGCCCGGCTTGTCCTCTTTTGTCTTTATGTCAATGTTAGCAGTCGTGTTTCTGCCTGCAAGCGAGCTGTTCGCCCTGAAATTATATGCCCCCTCGGGAATGTCGTGCAGGTCTGCTACCTCTCTGATAAGGCGCTTTTGTATCTCATCAAGCTGTACCTTGCTCATTTTCTCGCCTCCTTGTCAAGCATCTCGCAAGAGCCTACTGCCGAGTCTGTTCCCGTTATCTCGGGGAGTATCTCGTCCTTGGCGCCGCGCTTTAAAATAGCGCCGTCTGCCAGCACGATTATCTCGTCAGCGATGTTAAGTATCCTCTCCTGATGTGATATAACTATTATCGAGCGTCCGCTGACGGAATTTCTCATATTCTCAAATATCCTGATAAGGTTCTGAAAGCTCCAGAGGTCAATTCCTGCCTCGGGCTCGTCAAAAACCGCAAGCTTTGGGTCGCGCGCTAATATGGTTGCTATCTCTATCCTCTTAAGCTCGCCGCCCGAAAGGGAGGAGTTTACCTCTCTGTTTATGTAGTCCTTGGCGCAAAGCCCGACCTCCGATAAGAAGGTGCAGGCATCAGCTACCTTGATAGGCTTGCCGTAGGCTATTTTTAATAGGTCTAAAACAGTCAGCCCCTTGAACCTTACGGGCTGCTGAAAAGCAAAGCCTATGCCTGCCTTTGCCCTGTCGGTAATGGAAAGCTCTGTTATGTCCTGCCCGTCAAGAATGAGCCTGCCCGATATCGGCTTTTCTATTCCTGCGATTATCTTTGCAAGGGTGGATTTTCCGCCCCCGTTAGGCCCCGTGATGACTGTAAATTTATCATTTTCGATAGTCAGGGAAATATCCTTGATTATCTGCTTTTCCTTTCCGTCATTTTCCGCCGCAAAGGAAATATTCTTAAGTTCAAGCATAAAAAACATCTCCTACTTGTAAACTATGTTATTAAACTGTACAATATTAGTATTATATCATATATTAATGCTTAAGTCAATTGCTAAATAATTAACAATGCTTTTTCAATGCACAATTCACAATGCTTGGTGCACAATTAAGGAGCGCGCATAGCGCGCGGATCTTAAAAGCGCCTGCGGCGCTGATTGGCAATTGACAATTAGTTCTTTATCCGTTTTTTTGATTGAAATTGCTAATTGCCGCCGCAGGCGGCCGCCCGAATGGGCATAATATCGCCGCAGGCGATACCTCAATTGTGCATTGTGCATTAATAATTGTGCATTGTATAAAAATTGTTTCAAATATTTGCGCTTATTGTAAAATTTGAGAAATGCTGTTGACAATCAGGCCTAAGTGTATTATAATAGTAATAAATCACGATGTAAAAGCACAATATATTGTGTGTGTTTACGTTTACAAATCTATATATACCAAAAATAGGTTGCAAATCCTGTGATGATTTGTGTAATATGCCATAGATGAAGGAGAGTAAAAAAATGAAGAATGTTTTTGAGCCCGAGTGGGAAGGCTTTGAAGAGGGAAGATGGTGCGGTTCGGTCAATGTCCGTGACTTTATTCATAGAAATTTCACCCCCTATGACGGTGATGAAAGCTTTCTTACAGGCCCTACCGAGGCTACAAAAAAGCTTTGGCAGAAGGTGCTTGACCTTTCCGAGCAGGAGAGGGCAGCAGGCGGCGTGCTTGATATGGATACAAAAATAATCTCAACTATCACCTCCCACGGCGCAGGCTATCTTGATAAGGACTTAGAGCAGATAGTCGGCATTCAGACAGATAAGCCCTTTAAGCGCTCGCTCCAGCCCTTCGGCGGTATAAGAATGGCGCAGGCGGCCTGCGAGCAGTATGGCTATAAGGTAGATGATGAGGTGGTTGACCTCTTTACAAGATATAGAAAGACCCATAATCAGGGCGTTTTTGATGCATATACCCCCGAGATGAGAACTGCAAGGCACGCAGCTATCATCACAGGCCTGCCCGATGCCTACGGCAGAGGAAGGATCATCGGTGACTACAGACGTATCGCCCTCTACGGTGTCGATAAGCTGATAGAAGATAAAAAGCACCAGATAGATACTTCCCTTGTGAGAATGACATCTAAAAATATCCAGCTGCGTGAGGAGCTTGCAGAGCAGGTAAGGGCTTTGGGTGAGCTTAAAACTCTCGGTAAGATATACGGCTGCGATATCTCCCGTCCCGCTAAAAACGCTAAGGAGGCTATCCAGTGGCTCTATTTTGGCTACCTTGCCGCTGTCAAGGAGCAAAACGGCGCGGCAATGTCATTGGGGCGTACATCTACCTTTGTTGATATCTACTTAAAGCGTGACCTTGATAAAGGCCTTATCACCGAGGAGCAGGCTCAGGAGTATATCGACCACTTTATCATGAAACTGAGAATTGTCAAGTTTGCAAGAACGCCTGAGTATAACTCCCTTTTCTCGGGCGACCCTACATGGATAACCGAATCTATCGGCGGCGTTTCCGTTGACGGTATCCCTATGGTAACAAAGACATCGTTCAGATATATTAATACGCTCAATAACTTAGGCCCTGCGCCCGAGCCGAATATGACTATCCTCTGGTCAAAGAGACTTCCGATAAACTTCAAGCGTTTCTGCGCTAAAATGTCTATCAAGTCCTCCGCTATCCAGTATGAGAATGACGATATGATGAGGGTAATTCACGGCGATGACTACGCTATAGCCTGCTGTGTATCCTCAATGGTAGTCGGTAAGGAAATGCAGTTCTTCGGCGCGCGCGCTAACCTTGCAAAGTGCCTGCTCTACGCTATAAACGGCGGTGTTGATGAGCGCCTCGGCATTCAGGTAGGCCCTAAGTACCGTCCTGTTGAGGGTGATTACCTTGATTATGATGACGTTATGGAAAAGTATAACGATATGATGGAATGGCTCGCAGGCCTTTATGTCAATACCCTGAACGTTATCCACTATATGCATGATAAATACAGCTATGAAAGACTGCAAATGGCTCTGCATGACAGAGATGTCAAGAGATATTTCGCAACGGGTATCGCAGGCCTTTCCGTAGTTGCCGATTCCCTTTCCGCTATCAAGTATGCAAAGGTAAAGGTAATCAGAAAGGATATCGAGATAAAGAATAAAAAGGGTGAAGTAATAGATATCGCCAAGAATGTAGCCGTTGACTACGAGGTAGAGGGCGATTTCCCGAAATACGGCAATAATGATGACAGAGTTGACCGCCTTGCAGTCGATCTTGTCAAGAACTTTATGGAAAAGATAAAGAAACACCATACCTACCGCGACTCAGTTCCTACAATGAGTATTTTGACTATCACCTCAAATGTAGTTTACGGCAAAAAGACGGGCAATACCCCCGACGGAAGAAAGATAGGCGTTCCGCTTGCCCCGGGTGCCAACCCTATGCACGGGCGCGATACTCACGGTGCTGCGGCATCGCTCGCCTCGGTTTCCAAGCTCCCGTTCAGGCACGCTCAGGACGGTATCTCAAATACCTTCAGCATTATCCCCGATGCGCTCGGTAAGGACGATAAGGTCTTTGTCGGTGATATCGACATAGAATCTATCGCAAAGGAGCTTGGCGGCAATGGGAATGATGAGTAAGAAGGAGGACGACGGCAAGGTCGATGAGCTTGTTGAGATGATCGACAGACTTATGACCGACGGCTCGGGCTCGCTTGTCATAAACGTTGACGAAAACGGCTCGGGAATAAAGGTAAGCACTACAAATTCCAAAGACTGCGGTATTCAGGGCGCTTGTATGCAGCCCAACGAAAAAAGCGAAGATGATTAGGAGGAAATAATTATGGCAGCAACAGATAAGCAGATAGATAATCTCATTTCCCTGCTCGACGGTTATGTTGAAAGGGGAGGGCATCACCTTAATGTAAATGTATTAAACAGAGAAATGCTACTTGACGCTCAGGCTCACCCCGAGAAATACCCCCAGCTCACAATAAGAGTTTCGGGCTACGCGGTAAACTTCATCAAGCTCACCAAAGAGCAGCAGGATGACGTTATCTCCCGTACCTTCCACGAAAGCCTCTGAGTCGATGCACAGCGCATAGTATAAAATTTACCCCGGGGGATTCCCTCGGGGTTATTATTTGTAATGCTGATTTCCATTAACCCGTGCATTGCAGTTGACGTAAACCGCCCTTTGTGCTATAATATCATCAGGGGAGGGGATTATATGGCAGAAAAAAACGTTCCTAAAGTTAAGGCCGATCTAAAGCTTAAGCTTATGGGCTATGCCTTGTGGTATACTTTTTGCTTTGTTACCTGCTTTCTGATATCGATTTTTGTTATCACTAAAAAGCAGTTCCCCGATTTCGGCGTGAGGGTGAGATATAATTTCCTCTTTGGCCTTGTCGGCGGTGCTTTGCTTGAGGTCATCTTGTTTAAGGTGGTGTTTAAGCTGCTTTTGGGTAAGACGAGAGATCACCTTAAGGAAACTCTCACCCGTATCGACTCCGAGGGCTATACCCCCGAGGTGATGAACCTGCTCTATGAGGGTTATGAAAAAAATGCCGCTATCTCCACAAATGCAGGCTATGCAAACCTCTACGCGCTGTATCTTGCCGATGCCTATATCGCCGCGCATGACTATTTAAGGGCGATGCAGTATAATAACAGCGTCAATGTCACCGAGCTTTTTCGCTATGATACCGAAGGCACTATCCCCGATAGGCTGTTTTGGTTTTCTCAGCGCATCCACATTTCCGCAGTTATGGGCAATATCCCCGAATGTGAGCAGTGTATGCGCGAGGCCGAGCCGTTTTTCAGAAAAATCCGCGGTAAAAACCCTGCATTTGATTATATTGCCGATGGTTCTCTTTTTGAGTATTTCTTTGCAATAGGCGACCTTGTAAGGTGCGAGGCGCTTGTTACTCCTTACCTTGAATATACCGAGCTGAAATACGGCAGCCTTGTAGCCCTCGGCAGAGTCTGCGCTCGTAAGGGCGACAGCTTTTTGGCAAATAAGTATTTTGATAATGCTTATATGTCGGCAAAAAACGATTATTTTAAGCAGCTGTGCGAAAACGAGCGCCGCTGCGCTTTTGGAAACTAAGGTGATCATATGCTTGGCTATATCCATTCAACAGATTCCTTCGGCACGGTTGACGGCCCGGGTATTCGCTTTGTTATTTTTATGCAGGGCTGCCCTATGCGCTGCCTTTACTGCCATAACCCCGATACATGGGAGCCGTGCATAGGCGAGCAGCGCACAGCTCAGAGCCTTATTGACGAGTACGAGTCGGTAAAGGAATTTCTAAAGGGCGGCGGTATCACCGTCACGGGCGGTGAGCCGCTTTTGCAGATAGATTTTCTTATAGAGCTTTTTACCCTTGCAAAGAAAAAGTCGATCCACACCTGTATCGACACCTGCGGCATAACCTTTGACCCAAAACACCATGAAAAGCTTGATAAGCTTATCACACTTACCGACCTTGTTATGCTTGATATAAAGCATATAGATAATTCTCGTCATAAAGCCTTAACGGGTAAGGAGAATATAAATATATTAGCCTTTGCAAAGTACCTTGCGGCTAATAATATCCCCATATGGGTGCGCCACGTTTTAGTGCCGTTTGTTACCGATGATGAGCATTTCCTTCACGAGCTTGGTTTCTTTTTGGGCGGCCTTAAAACACTCAAAGCTCTTGATGTTCTGCCTTATCATACTATGGCAAGGGCAAAGTACGAAAAGCTCGGTATACCTTATCCTTTGGGCAATATCCCTGCCGCTGCAAAGGAGCAGGCCGCGCACGCAAGGGATATCATCATGCAGGGTCTTAAGGACAGGCTCAGAAATAATGAAAAATGAAAAATGAAAAATGAATAATGAAGAATTGAGGTATCGGCAAAACTGATACCTCTTTTTGTTTATTATTATTAATAAAAATATGATTTGCTGTTGACAAATTGTATAAAATATAGTATAATAAATAAAATATATTTTGGGAAGGTGTTTATATTGAGACAGTTCCAGTTCAATTACGTTAATGATACATCATTTGTCCGTGAGCTTAGAAAGCTCTCTCAGTGGTGTAAAACGATGATATCCTCTACAGTTTTCTTTCAGATATATACCGAAAGCGTTGATAAGGAAAAGATAGAGTCGCTTTGTGAGCTTATCAGGCGTGAAATGCCGGGCGCTTACTATATGGGTTGCTCTACAAACGGTAATATTTTAAACGGCGAGTTCACGGGCTACGATACCGCTGTCACCTGCACGGTCTGCGAGTACCCGAGTACCCAGATATCTATCAAGCAGTTTGTTCTCACCCCCGAAACTGAGGTGAGCGTTACCGATGAGGTGATTGATTACGTCAGCCATAACCCGTGGGTCAAGGCGGTGGAGATGCTCGTTACTATCCGCGGCCTTTCAATGACGGGTTTTTGTGATAGGCTCGATAAGATACGCGACGGCGTTTACGTTTTCGGCGGCGGTGCATTTATCCCCGATTTCGGTAATAATGCCTGCGTCTTTTCAAGCGACGGCGGCTATTCCGAAAAGGGCGCTGTTTTCCTCTTTATGGGCGGCGATGATCTTCATATCGACACCACCTATATCACAGGCTGGAAACCGCTCGGAAGAGAGCTTTTGGTCAATAAGGCCGAGGGTGCTATACTCTATGAGCTTGACGGCAGGCCTGCGTTTGATACATATTATAAATACTTAAATATCCAGAATGATGAGCATTTCTTTACAAATACGCTTGAATTTCCTTTTGTTTATGAGTATAACGGCATTAGTATATTAAGAGCGCCTATCGCCAGCAATGAGGACGGCTCTCTTGAAATGACCGCCGATATCGACACGGGCGTTTATGCGCGTATTGCTTACGGCGACCCGTGGACGATACTTGAATCCGTCAAAAACGGCGCTGAGGGGATTAGACCCTTCCAGCCTGAGGTCATTCACGTTTTCTCCTGCGCCGCAAGGCGTACTTTCTGGGGTAAGGACGAGGTGTCTAAGGAAACAATGCCATTCCAGACCTTAGCCCCCACCTCGGGCTTTTATACCTCGGGCGAGTTTTTAAGAAGTCAGGGTCATGTAAATCAGCATAATGTCACCCTTGTAGTCGCGGCTATGCGTGAGGGTGAGCTTGTTGGTGATTATAATGATAATTTCGAGATGAAAGAGGAGAATTTCTCGGGCAAGGTGTCAATGATAAACCGCCTTGCAACCTTTATCGAGGCCGCCACCGAGGAGCTTGAGGAGGCTAATGCAAAGCTTGCCAAAATGGCCGTTACCGATGCGCTCACAGGTCTTTATAACCGCGGCGAGATACAAAGTCAGATATCAAAGGGCATCAAGTCGGGCAGGGCTGTTTCGCTTATAATGCTTGACCTTGATAATTTCAAGAGCGTTAACGATACCTACGGCCATAAAGAGGGCGATAATGTTATCAGAGGCCTTTGTAAGGTCATAAATGATAAACTTGCCGCTATGAGCGATAACGGCCGCGCAGGAAGATGGGGCGGCGAGGAATTTATGATACTGCTTGAAGAGGGTGACTCGGATAAAGCCGAGCAGATAGCAGAGAGTATCAGAGAAAGCTTTAGCACGGTGGAGTTTTCCGCCTGCGGAAAAAGAACTGTCAGCATAGGCGTTACAAAGGCTCTGAGCGGCGAGTCAGCCGACAGCACGGTAATGCGCGCTGATAATGCCCTTTATGAGGCAAAGGGCACGGGGAAGAATAAGGTGGTCATTGCTTAAGTCATAACCACAGATTTGGGGTAATACTATGGAAAAGATAACCGAACGTCGAAAGAACAGAGTGGATAGACTGTATGAGGCTATGTCTATGATAGCGGAGGGCTGTTATGTCTATGTCTGCGATATCCGCTATGATTATTCAAGATGGAGCGAGCGCGCCGTTGATTATTTCGGCCTTCCGGGGAAATATATGTATAATGCAGGCAAGATATGGGAGGAGCATATCCACGAGGATAACCGCGCCTCCTTCAACGAGCAGATAAATGCTATCTTCGCAGGCACGGGCAAGGGTCACGATCTTCAGTACCGCGCAAGAAGGGCAGACGGCACTTATGTTGTGTGTACCTGCAAGGGGATAGTTCTGCGCTCGGTCGAGGGTGAGCCCGAGTTTTTTGTAGGCTCGATAAAGAATAACGAGAGCGTCGGCACAGTCGATACCCTCACTGGTCTTAAGAACCTCTACGGCTTTTTTGAGGATTTAAAGGGCGTTTTCTGGCAGCATAAGTGGTCAACTATAATGATGACCGGTGTAACGGGCTTTTCTGATATCAATGAGGTCTACGGCTATAGCTTTGGAAACCGCGTGCTGCAAAGCCTCGGTAGATATTTGGAGGGCGTTTTTGCAGGCAGAGGAACTGTCTACCGTATGGACGGAACAAAATTCTGCGTTTTAACAAGTGAAATGACCCTTTTGGAGCTTGAAAACCTCTATAAAACTATCCAGTCAAAGCATTCGCACGATTTCTATGTTGACGGTAAGCATTTAAGCCTGTCATTAAACGCAGGCGCAGTCGTGCTTGATAATTTTGAGATATCAAAGGAAACGGCATATTCCTGCCTTAAATATTCCTACTACCAGTCAAAGCTCAGAAAGCTCGGTGAGCTTGTAGTCTTTGAGGATACCCTTTCCGATGAGAACAGACAAATGGTAGAAAAGATAAACGTTATAAGAAACAGCATCACCGAAAACTGCGCTGGCTTTTACCTTTGCTATCAGCCTATTATGGACGCAAAGCACGAAACGCTAAAGGGCTTTGAGGCGCTTGTAAGGTGGAGAAATGAGGAATACGGCGCTGTTCCGCCTATGCAGTTTATCCCCATTTTAGAGCAGGATTCGCTCTATAACGAGCTTGGAACTTGGATCCTTAAGACCGCCATGATAGACGGCCTTGACCTGCTAAAACGCTACCCGGGGATAGTGATAAACGTAAACCTTTCCTATACACAGATAGAAAAGCGCGATTTCGTTTCCGAGGTAATGTCGCTTTTGGAGGAAACGGGCTTTCCGCCCGAGAACCTCTGCCTTGAGATAACCGAGCGCTGTCGGCTGCTTGACACGGCGCTTTTAAAGAATATGTTCGCGGCCTTCCGCGCTAAGGGTATAAAGGTCGCCCTTGATGATTTCGGCACGGGCTTTTCTTCGCTCAGTATCTTAAGAGAGCTGCCAGTCGATACCGTCAAGATCGACCGCGAGTTTGTCAAGAATATCGAAAACAGCGAGTCCGACCAGAATACAGTCGAGTTTATCTCAGGCCTTGCAAACGCATTCGCGGCCGAGGTTTGCGTCGAGGGTGTCGAAACTGAGAGTATGCGCGATTTTTTAAGGCATTTCCTTGTAAACTCCTTCCAGGGCTACCTCTACTCAAAGCCCGTTGAAAAGGACGAGATATTTAAAAACACTAAGCTGTAACTTTTCTGCCCGAAACCTCATCGGTGACGGTCGGCGTTTGTAAGGGGGGTTTCCTATGCAAAGTGAGCGCAATATCAGAAAGCATTTTCGTTTTTACGGCAGAGTTCAGGGTGTAGGCTTTCGCTACAGGGCATACTACGCCGCAAGAAATTACGGCGTGACGGGCTATGTCAAAAACCTCTATGACGGCTCTGTTGAAATGGAGGTGCAAGCACCCGAGGAGTGTATCGACAAAATGCTCCTTGCTATCGAAAAGGGAACTTTTATCCTTATAGAAAACTTAGAGGTCAGGGATATCCCCGTAAAGACTGACGAGCGAGAGTTCCGCGTTGTTGACAGCTAAATGTATAGAAAGGTGAATTTAATGACCTATGATTTTGATACCCCCGTTGACAGACGGGGGACGTTTTGTGAAAAATGGGATATAAAAGAGAATGAACTGCCCATGTGGGTCGCCGATATGGATTTTAAGACCGCCCCCGAGATAACAAATGCTGTTATAAAGCGCGCCGAGCATGGCATTTTCGGTTATACGGGTGTGCCCGATGAGTGGTATGATGCCTATATCACCCATTGGCGTTGCCGCCATAACGTCACCCTCAAAAGGGAAGGCTTAGTCTACAGCGCAGGCGTTGTGCCGACTATTTCAAGTGCTGTGAGAAAGCTTACTACCGCAGGCGAAAATGTAGTGCTTATGACGCCCGTTTATAATATCTTCTATAATAGTGTACAAAATAACGGACGAAATGTTTTAGAATCACCGCTTGTATATGACGGTGAGCGCTATCATATCGACTTTGACGACCTTGAAAGCAAGCTCAAAATGGGTCAGACGACAATGCTTTTGCTCTGTAACCCCCAAAACCCCGCAGGCATTATCTGGAGCAGGGAGGAGCTTGCCCGTATCGGTGAGCTTGCATACGATAACGGCGTAATTATCGTATGCGACGAGGTGCATTGTGACCTCACTTACCCGGGTAAGGAGTATATCCCCTTTGTGAGCGTCAGCGAAAAATGCCGTCAGTGTTCCATAACCTGCATCGCCCCGACAAAGGCCTTCAATATCGCAGGCATACAGACCTCCGCCGCCTATTCCGAGAACCCCGTTTTGCGCCATAAGATCTGGCGCGCAGTCAATACCGATGAGGTGGGAGAGCCGAACGCTTTCGCGATCAATGCCACTATCGCCGCCTTTTCCGAGGGTACTGCATGGCTTGACGCGCTAAGAGAATATATTTATAAAAATGCCGCCAAGGTCAGCGACTTTTTAAAGGCAGAGCTGCCGAAGGTCAAGCTCTACCCCTCCGAGGCTACCTACCTTTTGTGGCTTGATGTTTCAGAGTACGGTGTGCCGAGCAAGCGCCTTGCCGCCTTTATCCGCAAGGAATCGGGGCTTTTCCTTTCCCACGGCGAGCTTTACGGCGGCACGGGCAGGGATTTTCTTAGAATGAATATAGCCTGCCCCTCGGCTTATGTCGATGACGGCCTTGCAAGGCTTAAGCGCTCGCTTGATAAGCTTGATAGTCAGGCTTTTAGCTAATAATTTTATATTTTTGCGTTTTCTTTGTCAGTATTTGACTATTTTAACTATTGACTTTATGTAACTGTTCTGTTATAATTATTTAGGTAAAATTATTAATTAGGAGAATGGAAAATGACAGAAAACGAACAAAAAGAATACATCAACAGCCTATTTGCGATCTATCCCATATGCCGTAAGCTCGTTTTTGATACCTTTGATAAGAAGAAATACGGCATTACAAGAACTCAGCAGGTCATAATGCTTGCCCTCGGTGTCAACGGCACGCTTACGATGTCGGGTCTTGCCTCAAAGATCAACACCTCCAACGAGCAGGCAACAAGGGCGGTCGCTCAGCTTGTCGATAAGGGCTTTATCGAGAGAATGCACGACAGCTCAAACAGACGTATAATAAAAATAAGCCTTACCGAGGAGGCTAAGGCATTCGTCGAGCATATAAAAAACGAGATGCATGAGGACTTAATGGAAAAGCTGTCCGCTTTTTCGGACTCAGAGTTCCGTGAGCTTGTCAGCGCCACAAATATCATAGCCGATAAGCTCTCAAAGCTGAGCGAATGAATATCAATGCTTTTGCAATGCACAATGCACAATTATTGGTAATCAAAAAAAACTGACCCCGAGGGAAAATCCTTCGGGGTCAAATAATTAATTGTTAGTTCTCGCCGCAAGCGCTTTTATGATCCGTCCGCCAAAGGCGGACACCTCAATTGTGCATTGTGCATTGTGAATTGCTATTTATCGCTTATCCTCCAGTCTATCGGCGCAATGCCGTTTGACTGTAAAAATGCGTTTACCGCCGAAAAATGCCTGCACCCGAAAAACCCGTTGTATGCCGAAAGAGGGGAGGGGTGCGCGGCTGTAAATACCGCGTGAATGGGGTTTGTTATCAGGCCGCGCTTGGTTTTGGCATTGCCGCCCCAGAGGATAAATGCCGTGGGAACGTTTCTCTCATTTAGCTTTCTTATTATCTCGTCGGTAAGCAGCTCCCAGCCCTTTCCCTTGTGGCTGTTTGCCTGCCCCTCGCGCACGGTGAGAACGGTGTTTAAAAGCAAAACGCCCTGCCTTGCCCAGTCTGTCAGCTCGCCGTTGTTAGGCTCGCTTATCCCTAAGTCATTATAAAGCTCCTTGAAAATGTTCTTAAGGCTCGGCGGAGGCATGACCCCTGCCCTTACCGAAAAGCAAAGCCCGTGTGCCTGCCCTGCGCCGTGATAAGGGTCCTGCCCGATGATAACTGCCTTTACATCGTTGTAATCCGTGTATTTCAAGGAATTGAATATGTCGTACATATCGGGGTATATTCTGTATGTCGCATACTCTTTTTTTAAAAACTCCCTCAGCTGTAAATAGTATGGCTTTTTGAATTCGTCCTTTAATACCTCGTCCCAGCTGTTTCCTATGTGTACCATATCACACAGCTACTCCTGCGATAGCCGATGCCACAACGCCTACTATCATCAGCGCACAAAGCGCCAGTACCAGTATTCTCATTATAAGCGGCTTTTTCTGCTGCTGCGGTGCAAAGTTCTTTTTGCTGTTGCTCATTTTATTCACTCCTTATCAAAGTCCGTTGGGGTTGTTTTTCGTAAAGTTCCAGCCGTCGCGGCACATATCATCAAGGTCATACTCTGCCTCCCAGCCAAAAAGCTCCTTTGCCTTTTTAGGCTCGGAGTAGCACCACGCAATGTCGCCTGCGCGCCTCGGCAGTACCTTGTAGGGCAGCTCCTTACCGCAGGCCTTTTCAAATGCGTGCAGTACGTCAAATACGCTTGACCCCTTGCCGGTGCCTAAGTTTACTGCCTCAACGCCCTTATGCTCCAAAACATATTTTACCGCGCAGATGTGTCCGCGTGCAAGGTCAACAACGTGAATGTAATCTCTCACGCCCGTTCCGTCAGGCGTGTCATAGTCGTTTCCGAATACGCCTAAATACTCGCGCTTGCCTACAGCAACCTGCTGAATGTAGGGGAAGAGGTTGTTCGGTATGCCGTTCGGGTCTTCACCTATAAGGCCGCTGCTGTGCGCGCCTATCGGGTTAAAGTATCTCAGCAGCGCTATCGACCACTCATCGTCAGCCACAGCTACGTCCTTTAGGATCTGCTCTATCATTACCTTAGTGTAGCCGTATGGGTTTGTAGATGTGTGTGTCGGCATAGTTTCAACATACGGCACGGGGTTGTCCATTCCGTAAACGGTTGCCGAGGACGAGAAAACTATCCTCTTGCACCCATGCTCTCTCATCACTTCAATGAGCATAAGAGTTCCCGTGATGTTGTTGTGGTAGTATTCAACAGGCTTTGCAACGCTCTCACCTACAGCCTTAAGCCCTGCAAAGTGTATCACCGCATCTATCTCGTTTCCTTTGAAAGCCTTTTCGATGTCGGCTTTGTTTAAGATGTCGCCCTCAATAAAGTCAAAGTCCTTTCCCGTTATCTTCTTTATCCTTTTAAGCGCCTCGGGCTTTGAGTTTGAGAAGTTGTCAAGCACTACTATCTCATACCCGTTTTCCAAAAGCTCAACACAGGTGTGGCTGCCTATAAAGCCTGCACCGCCCGTAACAAGAATTTTTCCCATAATGTTTTCTTCCTTTCAAATTATTTGTTGTTTTTTATTATAGCTATAGCGCAGGGCATTTTTCCGTCTGCCAGCTCATATTCTACTTCCTCATAGCCTGCGCCTTCAAAAAAGGCCTTGTATGAGAAAATGTCGAATTCTCTTTTGAAATCGACACCCATAAGCTCTAAAAGGGAAGATGCCGCGCTGTTTTTGCCGTCACTCACGTTTATGTATGTCGGGATTATTATCCTTCCGCCCCTTTTGCAAACTCGCTCAAATTCCTTAAGCGCCTTGTACGGCTCATCGAGCAGATGTATCACATTCCCTGCGACTACCGCATCAAAGCTGTTGTCCCTGCATTTAAGGCTTGTTATGTCAGCCTTTTTAAAGCTTACGTTATTAAAGCCCTCGCACTTTTTCTGCGCCTGCCTAAGCATTTGCCTTGAAAAGTCGGTAGCAATAAGCCTTTTGCACTTTGGCGCTAAGTGTACAGAAATTGCCCCTGTTCCGCAGGCGCATTCAAGCACTGTGTCATCTTTATCAACGTGGTCTGCGCATATCTCGCCCGTTTTTTGATAAACGCTTTTGTTATAAATATTCTCAAAAAAGTCATAAACCCCTGCAACTTTGTCCCAAAACATAATTACCTCCGTAAAATATACTTATACATATACTATTATACCATATTTTGAAAATAATGCAATAGCAAATTGTGTTTTTAAGTTGCATATTTTTTAAACTTGTGGTATAATTATCTTTAAAGAATTGCTTTATTGGCAGGTGATAAGATTTGGGCTGGCAATGGCAGGGCGCAAGAGGAGAAATAGCTAAGTATTGTAAGAATAATAATATCCCCGAATCGCAAATAAGTCTTCTTGGAATAAATGAATGGCAAGGTGTTTATAAAAAAGTTCTTGAAAGCTTTGTTGAACACTCCTATTCTCTTTTGAACGGTTTGCACTGGGCAAATACAAATAACGGCTTTCGCAGTGATGTGGATATGGTCTTTTCCTTCCGTGAGGGTTTGTCGGGTACTGCCTCTTATGAATGGCTTGAAAGGCTTTGCGAAATAGTTGGTGAACAAAAGGTATACCTGCTTGTCGAGGAGATCTCACAAAAGTATTGTATCTGTGAATGTGATAGCTCAGCCGTTCATCTTGTTATAAATGAAATGATATATCCGAGTGATTATTATATTACCGATAAAAAGTTTAACTGGCTTATATCCGAAAATCATCACGATGTTGTATTGTTTTTAGGTAAAGGATTTGATGAAGAAAAGATAAGGTCAGTCTGCTTGAAATGTGATCAAGAGGAGGTCTTTTAAATGCAAAGGTCATTAGACAGCTTTGATATAATATCATCTCTCATTTCATCTTTTGTCATCGGCATTCTGTCGGTTATCTTTACAGCAAACCTTTTTGCAGACGGCATTTCACTATCCTCCGTTATCGCAGGCCTTGCTTATTCAGCCGTTTCCTTTGCTCTTGTTTTTTATGAGTATATAGGGGTATTTAAGCTTAAGGCGGCCTTTTCCCTTGCGGCCGTGCCTTTGTTTTCAATTTTTGCAATAATGCTCGGCATTTACGATTTTGCTTTTGAAAGAGCTAACAGAGATTATGTCAGAGAATACGGCGGTGCTAATCAGGGCGATATAATGGGTCTTATGTATCTTCATATCCCTGCCGCTGTTTCGATTTTAGCTGTTGTTACGGCAATTGCTTACTCTTTAAAAAATAAAGAAATATCCGACAATTCAAAGGAGGGTAAAAAATGAAATATATAATGTCTATCGACCAGGGCACAACATCTTCACGCGCGGTAATTTTCGATAAGGGCGGCAATATCGTGTCATTAGCCCAAAAGGAGTTCACTCAGTATTATACGGGCGACGGCTATGTCGAGCATGACGCAAAGGAGATTTTCGACACCCAGTTAGAGGTCTGCAAAAAGGCTATGGAAAAGCTTAAGCTGACCGCCGCCGATATCGCCGCTATCGGTATAACCAATCAGCGCGAAACTACAGTTGTGTGGGATAAAAATACGGGCGAGCCCGTCTGCAACGCTATCGTGTGGCAGTGCCGCCGTACAGCGCCTTTTTGTAAAAACTTAGAGGCGCAGGGTCTTACTCAGTTTTTCTCATCAAAGACGGGTCTGCTTATCGACCCCTATTTCAGCGCCACCAAGCTGCGCTGGATACTTGATAACGTAGAGGGTGTGCGCGAGCGCGCCGGGAAGGGTGACCTTCTTTTCGGTACTATCGACTGCTGGCTGATATGGAAACTCTCGGGCGGAAAATGCCACGCTACCGATTATTCCAACGCATCAAGAACAATGCTTTATAATATACATTCCTTAGAGTGGGATAATGAGATATTGGGTCTGCTCGGTATCCCCAAGGAAATGATGCCGAAGGTGGTGGATTCCTCTGGCTTTATTTGTGAAACTGACCCCTCGCTTTTCGGCGCACCTATCGTTATTTCCGGGTGTGCCGGCGACCAGCAGTCTGCCCTTTTCGGCCAGTGCTGCTTTGAGCAGGGCGATGTCAAGAACACCTACGGCACGGGCGGCTTTTTGCTTATGAATACGGGGGATAAGCCCGTGCGCTCGTCAAGCGGCCTGCTCACCACTATCGGCTGGGGAATAGGCGGCAAGGTGACTTACGCGCTTGAAGGCTCTGTTTTCATAGCAGGCGCTGTTGTAAAATGGCTGCGTGATGAGCTTAAAATGGTGGAAACCGCCGCCGAAACCGAGCGCCTTGCCCTTGAAGTCGAAGATACTAACGGCGTCTATATCGTTCCTGCATTCGTAGGCCTCGGCGCGCCTTATTGGGATAGTGACGCAAGGGGAGTTATAACGGGTCTTACAAGGGGTGCTAACCGAAACCATATCGTCCGCGCCGCCCTTGAGGCAATAGCCTATCAGACCTGCGATGTTTTAAGCGCTATGGAAAAGGATACGGGCGCTTTAAAGTCTATCAAGGTTGACGGCGGAGCAAGCTCAAATAATTTCCTTATGCAGTTTCAGGCCGATATGCTTGACCGCCCCATAACACGCCCGAAGAATGTCGAGTCTACGGCTTTCGGCGCTTTCCTGCTCGCAGGCCTCGGCTGCGGCTATTATAAAGACCTCACCGAGGTGACAAGGCTGCTCGGCAGCTTTGAAACGTTCAGCCCGGGGCTTGATGCCAAAAAACGCGCCGCCCTGCTTGACGGCTGGAAAAAGGCAGTAGAAAAGGCCAAAACCAATTGACATTCGTGTAAAATTGTAATATAATATAAATGATAGATTTGTGACGAAAGGAGGGGAAATGCCGTGGCTAAGAAATATTTTGAGAACCGCGAATTATCATGGCTCAAATTCAATTACAGAGTTTTGGAGGAGGCGAGGGATAATTCCGTGCCGCTGCTTGAACGCTTGCTTTTTGCGTCGATATTCCTCTCCAATTTAGATGAGTTTTACAGAGTTCGCACGGGTGCGCTTATCAGGCAGTCGCTTGATGATGATTCTCAGGTCGATGCAAGAACAAAGCTGCGCCCCTCAGAGCAGCTCAGGAAGATATATAAGCGTACCTCAAAGCTCTATGAGCTGTTTGACCTTACTTTCTCCGATATCGAAACGGGGCTTGCGGCAATGGGCGCTGTAAGAAAGACCTTCAAGACCCTTACCGACGGCGAAAAGACCTATTGCTCCTCTTTTGCCGAGCATGAGCTTAAGCCAAAGCTTAAGGTGTATGAGAACGCTAAAAGCTTTTTCGCTGAAAACGGCCGCGTCTACTACGCTTTTATGTGCGATAACGGAATACATATCTTAGATTATACGGGTGATCATTCCTCAATGATAGGCTTAAATGTCACCGATAAGGCTTATATCCTTATAAGCGAGCTTGTCGGCAAATATGCCCATGAGATAATCGGCAGAAAGCCTTCCGCTTTTTGTACCTTCCGTATTACAAGAAGTGCCGCGCTTGACCTTGATACTGACTATATGGCAGAGCGTGACAGGCGTGAGGAAATGCGCAAGCTCGTCCTGCGCCGCAAGAAAATGCCCCCCGTAAGGCTTGAAATAAGCGGCTGCACCGATAAGGCACTGAAAGATGCCGTTTGCAGGCTTTTAAGAATAAATGATGATATGACCTTTGAGCGCGTTTCCCCCTTAAGCTTTGATTTTGTGGGCAATCTGCGTGATAGGTTCTCGGATAACCCTGCGTTGTTTTATAATAAACAGTCGCCCGTAAAATCGCCCGTCGTTGATAGGGATAAGCCTATGATGTCCCAAATTGAAAAGAACGATATCCTCCTTTTCTACCCCTATGAGGATATTATGGATTTTGTAAGGCTGCTTGATGAGGCCGCCGCTGATGAGCGCGTAAAGAAGATAAGCATCACCCTCTACCGCGCGGCGCACGATTCCGCTATAATCACAGCGCTTTGCAATGCCGCGCAAAACGGTAAGGACGTTTTGGCTTTTGTAGAGCTGCGCGCACGCTTTGACGAGGAAAATAATATCCTGAAGGCCGAAAAGCTCGAGGCAGCAGGCTGTAGGGTCATTTTCGGCCTGCCGGGGATAAAGGTGCATTCAAAGCTCTGCCTTATCGAGTATTCAGACGGTGAGCAGACACGCTATATTACTCAGATAGGTACGGGCAACTATAATGAAAAGACCTCGCGCCTTTATACCGATCTGTCGCTTATGACCTCTGCAAACGATGTCGCGGCAGACGCAGTCGAGACCTTTAAAAAGCTTGAGGAGGGCAGGCTCGTCGAGCGCTCCGATGCGCTTATGATATCTCCGCTTTGCCTTAAGAGCAGGCTTATTGACTATATGGACGCCGAGATAATCGCAGCACGCTCGGGCGGCGAGGGCTATATCGGTGCTAAGATTAATTCCCTGACCGACAGAAAGGTGATAAAAAAGCTTGTTGAATGCTCGCAGGCAGGCGTTAAGGTCGAGCTTGTTGTCAGGGGAATTTGCTGCCTTGTCCCGGGAATAGAGGGCAAGACGGATAATATAAAGGTGGTTTCGATAGTCGGCAGATATTTGGAACACGCAAGGATCTATATCTTCGGCAACAGCTCGCGCCGAAAGGTGTTTATATCCTCCGCCGATTTTATGACGAGAAACCTCTCGCGCCGTGTCGAGGCCGCTGCGCCTATTAGAGATGAGCAGCAGCGTGAGCGCGTGGTCGAATACTTTAAAATGCAGCTTTCCGATAAGGTTCGCGGCAGGGTCCTCTGCGCTGACGGGATATATAGACGAGAGCATTACGATGACGGCGATAAGGACAGCCAGCAGCTTTTCTATGAAATGGCGGCAAATGTAAACGGAGCGCCTGTAAAAGCTCCCGAGCCCGAAAGGACAGTGCCTGCCCCAATAGAGCCCGAGCCGACTGAGCCCGAGCCCGAACCCGAACAGTCCGCGTCCGAGGCGGTAAAGCCCGAACAGAGTCAGCCCCCTGCGCAGGAGATAACACCCCCTGCCGTTTTGGAAAATGAGGTAAAGGCCGAGCCTGCACCGCAGCCCTTTCCCGATACCCCCGAGCAGCCTATAGTAGTCACCGCACCCGAGCCCCCTGCAAAAAGAGGCTTTTTCGCGTGGCTAAAACACCTATTCACAAAATAAAACGGGACGAAAGCAGCTTGACCTCGTCCCGTTTAGTTTTCATCACTGTTTTTTTGAAATTTCTTTCTCAACATCTCGATCGAGCTGCTTGATAATTCTTCAAGGTCGGCATTCTTTCGCCGCCTTGCCTCGCGCATGATGAGCGCAAGCTCCTTTTCACGCTCGTGCCGCTTGGCTATGGCCATATCATGCTCTGACAGCTGATCCTCCGATATCAGCCCTATTACCGACATATTGTCAGTACTTCCGTTTCTCTGCGCTAAGCGGTGAATCATTTTTATCTTGTCATCAAACAGCGTGTCCATTGATAGGATTATCTGCATCTCATCAATGCTCACATAATCGCTCACCCCGTCCGAGCAGAGGATGATTATGTCTACCTTGTTTGCATCGCCTATCCTCGTCACAAGCGGAACATACTGCGGCTTTGGCGCCTGATGAACGCTCCCCACCGAGGAGATTATAGTCGCCCTCATCTGCGGTGTCAGCTCGTCAAATTCATCAATGCTCCCGTCATCGTAGAGATACTGTGCGAGCGATTGGTCGGTAGATATCTGCCTTATCTCGCCGTCGGTGTAGCGGTACATTCTGCTGTCGCCAATGTTTACGCAAAGGGCATTTCCGTCCTCGTCAATAAACAGCGAGCATAGCGTCGTCTGCATATTCATAGCGTTTTCAAGCCTTACACCGCGCTGCTTTATTTTGTTGTGGATAATGTTTATCTCCCTCTCAATGTCCGTCATTGATGAGTAGGAGATAAGCGAGAGCTGCCTTAAGCATTGGTCTGAGGCTATCTCGCCTGCATTCTCGCCGCCCACGCCGTCACAAACTGCCGTTATAAAGGGCTGCTGTGCCCTCGAGCTGTAGCTGCCTTCGCTTAGCACCTCATGATTTATCAATATACCGTCCTCATTTCTGTCGCGGTATTGTCCGCAGTCGGTGAGGCCGAAAATATAATAACTTCTCAAATTAAGTTTACCTTTCAGATGATTGGAGTTTTTAAAAATGTTTGGATTATTCAAAAAGAAAGCCCCCGAGGAGACCTCCCTTCAAAAGCGCCTTCGTGACCTTAAGCTCAGAAAAATAAGCTATGTCGATACCGATTTTGAAGAGTTTGCACGCCTTATGCGTTCAGATGTAAAAAACTGGCTTAAGCTAAAGCCCGTAAATTACTATGCAATAAAGCGCGAGTATATCATGGGCTCAGTCTATACCTCGCCCGATTACTCAGAAAACTACGTCAGCTTTGAGCGCTACGAGCAGGAGCGCCGCACTGATAAAAGCGATATCTACGCGGTAGATTTCGAGCTTTTGTCAAAGGCACTCGCTAAGGTCGGTATCATAATCACCCGTTCTGATGAGAGTGAGCCGATACAGTAGCCTTTTCGTTTTCCTCTTCCTCTATCTCCTCTGCGATTATCTCGGCATTCTCATCAGCGCCTGTCGTTCTCAGCTTTTTCTCATCGTGCTTTTTGAGCAGATAAACGACAAGCTTGTCCATAAGAACGCCTGTAATTATGCCTATCATCGCCCCCGTGAGTACATCGGTAGGGTAGTGAACGTAAAAATAAAGCCTTGAAAATGATATCAGCACAGATGTTATAATCGAAATGATTCCGTATGTCAGCTTGTGCCGCGCTATAACAGTCGATACCGCAAAGCTTGCCCCTGCGTGCCCCGAGGGGAAAGATGAATCGTCAGGCACTCTCACTATCGTGTCTATCACCCTGCTTTTGTTTGCAAAGCATGGGCGCGTTCTGTTTATAAGCGGCTTTAGTATTACATTTACACAAAGCGCCTCAATAGCAAGCGCTGCCGCACAGCAAAAGCCCAGGCGCCTTGTCTTTGGTATTATCATCAAAACAATAGTCAGCGCTATCCAGAAGATACCACCCTCGCCCAAAAGGGTCACAGCACGCAGAAAATATGTAAGGGCGGTGTTTCTTATCTCGTAAATAGTATCAAGAATGTCAAATTCAGTAAGATAATAGTTCAAAATAATCCTTCCTATTCGTTGTTTTTTTTCTATTATACCACAACTTTTACACTTTTGCAATAATAAGATAAATATGAGTTACCAATTTTTTGTTAATATAAACGTGCAATGTTAGTCAATTGGAGGAATACAAAATTGTTTCGTCTTGCAAGATTTTTAAAGCATTATAAGCTCCAAAGCCTTTTCGGGCCGCTTTTCAAGCTTACCGAGGCGGTTTTTGAGCTTTTAGTTCCCGTAGTTATGGCAAAAATGATAGATATAGGCGTCAAGAATAACGATAAGGCATATATCTACCATAGCGGCATCATTCTCGTGGTGCTTGGAATTTTAGGCCTTACCGCCTCACTTACCGCCCAGTATTTCGCCGCGCGCGCATCAACGGGCTTTGGCACAGAGCTTAGAAACGCGCTCTTTAAGCATATAAACACCCTCTCCTTTAAGGAGGTCGATAAATTCGGCACCCCCTCGCTCGTCACGCGCCTTACAAATGACTGTGACCAGGTGCAGACGGGGGTAAATATGATACTCCGCCTTTTCCTGCGCAGTCCTTTTATTGTAGTCGGCGCAGTTATAATGGGGCTTACTATAAGTGTCAGGCTCACACTTATTTTCCTTATTGCCGCCCCCGTGCTTGCCCTTATCATCTTTGCTATTATCAAAAAGACTATAGTTTTGTATAAGACCACGCAAAAAAAGCTTGACCGCGCCTCATCTATCACCCGTGAGAACCTGACGGGCGCAAGGGCTATCCGCGCATTCTCGCGCCAGCAGGACGAAATAAATGATTTTGAGCAAAACTCAAATGAACTTTATATAAACCAGCTCATAGCAGGCAAGATATCCGCCCTTATGAACCCGTTTACCTATATAGTTGTAAACCTTGCTATAATCGCAATAATTTGGTACGGCGGCAAAAACGTCTATACGGGCTCTATCACTCAGGGCGAGGTGATAGCCCTTGTAAACTATATGAACCAGATACTCTTAGCCCTTGTTGCCCTTGCAAACCTTATCGTTATCATCACAAAGGCGCAGGCATCGGCGGTAAGAGTAAACGAGGTCTTTGATACAAAAACCACCATTTCAGACGGCAGGGGTGTTGACCCAAAGGCTACGGATATCGCCGTAGAGTTTAAAAACGTGACATTTTCCTACTATTCATCAAGCGATGATGCGCTTGAAAATATATCCTTTAAGGTGAAAAAGGGCGAAACTGTCGGCATTATCGGCGCTACGGGCTCGGGTAAATCCACCCTCGTAAACCTTATTCCTCGCTTTTACGATGTTTCCTCGAGGCAGGTGATTGTAAACGGCGAGAATGTCAAGGACTATACCTTGTCATCACTCCGTAAGCGTATAGGCATAGTCCCTCAAAAGGCCGTTCTCTTTAAAGGAACGATAAGGGATAATATGCGCTGGCGCGATAAGTCTGCTACTGATGAGCAGATAAAAAAAGCGCTCTCGATCTCCCAATCGCTTGACTTTGTTAAGGAAAAGCGCGGCTGTCTTGACTATAAGATATTGCAGGGCGGCAAAAACCTTTCGGGCGGCCAGCGCCAGCGTCTTACCATTGCAAGGGCGCTTGTGGGTGAGCCCGAAATTCTAATCCTTGATGACTCATCATCTGCCCTTGACCTTGCAACAGATGCCCACCTAAGAAAAGCTATCTCGCACGAGACAGATAATATGACGGTGTTTATCGTTTCCCAGCGTATCTCTTCAGTAAGAAATGCCGATAAGATACTTGTTCTTGATGACGGCATTCTCGCAGGTGTTGGAACTCATAACGAGCTTGCAGACTCATGCGAGGTCTATAAGGAAATATGCCGCTCACAAAATGTTGAAACAGAGAAAGGGGGAGATGTCAATGGAAAATAAAAAGCTTTCCGCCGCCCCTTTAAAGTCTGTTCTTCTCTACGCAAAGCCTTATATAGCCTATCTTGTCTTAGGCCTTGTCTTTGCAGTGATATCGGTATCTCTTACCCTCTACGCGCCTATCCTCACGGGTCGGGGAATTGACCTTATCATAGAAAAGGGGAGGGTCGATTTTGATGCCCTTTCACCCATTCTCATAAAGCTTGGTATAATAGCAGGCATTGTCGCACTTACTCAGTGGCTTATGTCGCTTTGCACAAATAAAGTCACCTACCTCACTATCCGCGATATCAGAAACGATGCCTTCAAGCGCCTTGAGCATCTTCCTCTGCGCTATATCGACTCTAACCCCCACGGCGATATCCTCTCGCGTATGATAAGCGATATGGAGCAGATATCAGACGGCCTTATTATGGGCTTTGCTCAGCTTTTTACGGGGCTTGTTACTATCATAGGCACGCTCGGCTTTATGCTCTCGGTCAATGTCAAGATAACGCTTATAGTTGTGGTGATAACCCCTCTTTCGCTCTTTGTGGCAAGGTTTATCTCAAAGAATACCTTTTTGCTATTTAAGGACAGATCAGTCACGCGCGGCGAGCTCACCTCGGTTGTCGAGGAAATGACGGGCGAGCAAAAGACAGTAGCCGCCTTCTGCCATGAACAGGACGCTTATGATAGCTTTGCTGAGATAAACGAGCGCCTTAGAAAAATAAGCGCGCGCGCTATCTTCTTTTCATCGCTTACAAACCCCAGCACGCGCTTTATTAACGGCCTTGTTTATTCCTTTGTGGGTATTTTCGGCGCTGTTTCCGTTATAAGCGGCTCGGGCTTTACGGTAGGTCAGCTTTCCTGCTTTCTCACCTACGCTAACCAGTATACCAAGCCCTTTAACGAGATATCGGGCGTTATTACCGAGCTGCAAAGCGCTATCGCCTGCGCAAAGCGCGTTTTTGAGCTTATCGACGAGCCCGAGGAGATATCGGATAAGGATAATGCCGTTCTTGATGACTGCAAGGGCAATGTGAAAATAAGCGATGTTTCATTCTCCTACACCCCCGATATCCCGCTTATTGATGATTTAAACCTTGATGTAAAGCAGGGTCAGCGCATTGCCATAGTAGGCCCTACGGGCTGCGGCAAGACAACTATCATAAATCTGCTTATGCGCTTTTATGATGTTACCGAGGGCTGTGTGAGCGTTGAGGGGAAGGATATAAGAGAGCTTACCCGAAACTCACTTCGCTCCCACTACGGAATGGTCTTGCAGGAAACGTGGCTCAAATCGGGAACTATCTATGAAAATATAGCCTATTCAAAGCCTGATGCAACGCGCGAGGAGGTAATAGCCGCCGCTAAGGCCGCCCATGCCGATAGCTTTATCCGCAGACTGCCCGAGGGCTACGATACGGTCATTTCCGATGACGGCTCAAATATCTCGGCAGGTCAGAAACAGCTCCTTTGTATAGCAAGGGTAATGCTTATGGTGCCGCCGATGCTCATTCTTGATGAGGCTACCTCGTCAATTGATACCATGACGGAGATCCGTATCCAGCGCGCCTTTGCAAAGCTTATCAAGGGCAGGACGAGCTTTATCGTAGCCCACCGCCTTTCAACTATAGTTGAGTCCGATTGTATTCTGGTCATGGATAAAGGCCATATAATCGAGCAGGGAACTCACGAGCAGCTCCTTGCCAAAAAAGGCTTTTACTATGAGCTGTATATGTCGCAGTTTTGCAATGATTAAGGAGGTTTACTATGCTTAAAGCAGTAATATTTGATATGGACGGCCTGCTTGTAGATACCGAAAAGCTATTGCAGCGCTTCTGGGTCGAGGCAGCGCAGTTTTACGGCTACCCTATGAAAAAGGAACACGTTTTGCAGATACGCTCAATGTCTGCAAAGCTTGCAGCACCGCTTTTGCAAAGGTTAGTCTGCGAGGATTTTGACTACCCTAAGGTAAGGCTAAAGCGCTTAGAGCTTATGAACGCATTTATCGCCGAAAATGGCATAGAAAAGAAAAAGGGTATTGACGAGCTGCTTGATTACCTTGATACTACATCTCTTAAAAAAGCCGTCTGCACCGCTACCGACAGTGAGCGAACAAAGCTCTATCTTGAAAGCATAGGCATATACCACCGCTTTGATAAAGCAATAAGCGGCAATATGATAAAAAACGGCAAGCCTGCCCCCGATATCTATCTTTATGCGTGTGAGCAGTTAGGCCTTGCCCCGAGCGAGTGCATAGCTCTGGAGGACAGCCCCAACGGTATAACCTCCGCCTATGACGCAGGCTGTATGCCGATAATGGTTCCCGACCTTACGCCCCCCGACGAGGTAACAAAGCCAAAAACTATCGCGGTCTGCGAAAGCCTTGACAAGGTGATAGATATAGTCAAAAAGATGATATAGCTCTCCCGTAAATATAAAAGCTCTGCACCATTTTAAGGTACAGAGCTTTTTTCATAGCCTGCAAAGCATTATGTATTCTTCCTTGTTTTCGTCCACTATCTCAAACCCGACATTTTTATACATCTTCACCGCGTAGTTTTGCTTTTGAACTGCGAGTGATGCCTGTTCTATGCCTTCTTTCCTCAGCCTTTCGAGCATGGCGCGCATAAGTGCCGTTCCTATGCCCTTTCCGCGGTATTCCTTGTAAAGCGATATCGCAAATGATGGGGTTTGCTCATCAATATGCCCGTAATCATTCATGATGCGTACCCATACAGCCCCCACAGCCTTTGTGCCGACCTCGGCTATAAGTGCAATATCATGCTTACCCTTGCCAAAATCCCTGATGTATACCTGTAATTCGGGCTGCTTGATTATCTCTCTCGGCGGCGGCTCAACCCCCTCGGGGATAAATATCGCCTCATATAAAAAATCATCAAGCAATGGGTATTCGCTTTCTCTTATTTCTCTGATAATGTAATCTGTCTTTTCCATATATTTATCCGTAAATGCTTTTTCTGAGTGTTTCTTTTGCCCTGTCAAAGTCAATATCAAGTGTCGATCCTACATCATGGTCGCCGTAGGTGTAGCCTTCGTCCTCGGGAATACGCTGCTGCTCGATATCGTATTTCGCTATGAACGGCAGTCCGTAGGATAAGAAATAAAGCTCGTTTGAGGTGTAGTTTGTAGTAAGGCTGCCAAGCGTCGTTTCAATAAAGCCGTTAAGCTCTATCGGGTTTAGGGTCTTTGCCTTTTCTATTATTTTTGAAATTACCGTTCTCTGCCGCTGTGTTCTTTCAAAGTCGGCATTTCCTACATATCTTAGCCTTGCATAAGCAAGCGCCTGATTGCCGTTTAGGTGCATATCCTTTCCGCCGTGGTCAAGGTAATCGGTACCCTTTTTGTTGCCGAAGATGTTGTTTTGCTCGCCCATGGGGTCTTCCATTCCTGCGGCCTCTTCATCGCTTATGTCAAGCTCGATCCCGCCGACAGCGTCAACTATTTTCGCAAACGAGAAGAAATCAACGTAAAAATACTTGTCAACCGAAATGTCAAAGTTGTATTCTATCGTGTCAAGCAAAAGCTCAACACCGCCGTAGACGTTTGCGGCATTTATCTTGCCCATATCGTCTGCCCCGTCACCGTCACGGTCAAGCCCGGGGAAGGTAACATAGGTATCTCTCATAAACGATGTCATTATCGTCTTTTTGTTTTTCTTATCTATTGATAAGAGGATTATCGAGTCAGTCCTTCCTCGCTCCTCTAAGCTCCTCGTGTCCGACCCTACAAGCAGGATATTTAATACATCGTCACTTTCCATAGAGCCGCTCGTGTAATTTCTCTGCCCAGTTTCCACCTTTTTCACATCACCTATATATTTCCATATAAGCACCTGCAATATCACAAACACTATAAGCGCCAACACCAGAATTATGACAAAGAATTTCTTTATCGGGTTCATCTTTTTCTTTTTCTGCTTTTTGTGTGCCCCGAAATTCTGTTTTATATCCTCGCTGTCATGCTTTTTGTATGCGCTCTGCTTTTTCTTTTTGCTTTTGGCAGGCGCTTTTCTTTCATTATCTCTTCTCGGCTGCGGCTCTCTGACGGGCGGCGGAGCATACTGTCCCTCGTCTATGTCCTCATCAAAGTCATCATAGTCATCTTCCTCATACTCGCTGCTTTGTGAAAGCCTGTTGTAGCGCTCAAGCTGCCGTCTGTACTGCTCGGCGTAGTCGTCATTATCCGCGCCGTCATATATCTCATCATCGTATATTTTCTTGCTCATTTTTTCTCTCCTAAGTTTTATTGTTGTCCCAAATATTATATTATATTTTTCCCCTCTTGTCAATCATCTTTTGCCAAATTGCCTAAAGCTTTTGTTCAAAAGTCCTCTACTTTGTTTAATAATCAGTATTGAAATGGGCGCAAAAATAGTGTATAATAAATTGTGTATGCAAAAATTAAAGAATTGAGGTCAAGTAATTTGAGTGATTTAAGTACTGAAATAAAAAGAAGGCGTACCTTCGCCATAATCTCCCACCCCGATGCAGGTAAAACTACCCTTACTGAGAAATTCCTTCTCTACGGCGGTGCTATCCAGCAGGCAGGTATGGTTAAGGGCAAAAAGAATATGCGCCACGCAGTTTCCGACTGGATGGAGATAGAAAAGCAAAGAGGAATTTCCGTTACATCATCTGTTTTGCAGTTTGAGTATGAAAATTTCTGTATCAATATCCTTGATACCCCCGGGCATCAGGATTTCTCGGAGGATACCTACCGTACCCTTATGGCGGCTGACTCGGCTGTCATGGTCATAGATGCCTCAAAGGGTGTCGAGAATCAGACAAGAAAGCTCTTTAAGGTCTGCGTTATGCGCCATATCCCGATATTTACATTTATCAATAAAATGGATAGGGATTCCCGTAACCCCTTCGACCTTATCGACCAGATAGAGAATGAGCTTGGCATCAGCACCTACCCCGTAAACTGGCCTATCGGCTCGGGTAAGGATTTCAAGGGCGTTTTCGATAGGTTTGAGCGCCATATCATCAGCTTTGAATCAAACGGCGCGGCTCATCAGGCAGGTGCAAAGATATCCGACCTTTCCGACCCGTCACTTTCCGATATCCTCGGTGAGGAAAACCATAATACCCTTATTGACGATATCGAGCTTTTAGACGGCGCAAGCGATGAGTTTGATTTAGAGGCTGTTCACAGGGGCGAGCTTTCCCCCGTGTTCTTCGGCTCGGCTCTTACCAATTTCGGTGTTGAGCCTTTCCTTGAGAGCTTTCTTAAAATGACCCCTCCGCCCATGCCGCGTAATTCCTCCGAGGGCGAGGTAGACCCGTTTGATGATAATTTCTCCGCATTCGTTTTCAAGATTCAGGCAAATATGAATAAGGCTCACCGTGACAGACTTACCTTTATGCGTATCTGCTCGGGTAAGTTTGATAAGGATATGGAAGTTCTCCACGTTCAGGGAAATAAGAAAATGCGCCTTTCTCAGCCACAGCAGATAATGGCAGAGCAGCGCGAGATAGTAAACGAGGCTTATGCCGGCGATATCATCGGCGTTTTTGACCCCGGTATATTCTCGATAGGCGATACAGTCTGCTCACCTAAGAAAAAATTCGAGTTTGAGGGCATTCCCACATTCGCGCCCGAGCATTTCCAGCGCGTCCGCCCGAAGGACACTATGAAAAGAAAACAGTTTGTCAAGGGCGCCGAGCAGATTGCGCAGGAGGGTGCAATACAGATATTCCATGAACCTATGATGGGTATGGAGGAGGTCATCGTCGGCGTTGTCGGCGTGCTCCAGTTCGATGTTTTCCAGTACAGAATGAAAAACGAATATAACGTTGACCTTGTTATCGAAGGGCTGCCGTATTCGTATATCAGGTGGATAGATAAAATGAACGTTTCTGAGCCCAAAGACCTTAAGATAAGCTCGGATACCAAGATAGTTCAGGATTTCAGGGGCAATTATCTTCTCCTCTTTTCAAGCGAGTGGAATATCCGCTGGGCGCTTGAACGCAACGAGGGCTTAGAGCTTTCGGAGTTTAACAGAGGAGAATTGCAGTAAAGGAGATAAAAAAATGAAAGTAATCATTGGAAATGACCATGCCGCACCGCTTTTAAAAAAATCCGTGTGTGAACATTTAAAGGAAAAAGGCATTGAGTTTGACGATATGGGCGTTGCCGCAGGCGAAAAATGCGATTACCCCGATAAGGCACAGGAGGTCTGTGAGAAATTCCTTGCAGGCGGCTATGACGCGGCTATCCTTATCTGCGGTACGGGAATAGGTATGAGCATGGCCGCAAATAAGATAAAGGGCATTCGCGCGGCTTGCTGCTCCGATGTTTTCTCGGCGCGCTTTACAAGGCTGCATAATAACGCAAACGTCCTCTGCTTTGGTGAAAGGGTAGTAGGTGCAGGCCTTGCAAACGACCTTGTCGATACCTTTTTGGAAACACCTTTTGAGGGCGGCAGACATCAAAGGCGCGTAGAAAAAATAATGGCTCTTGAAGACAAATAAATCTAAAACGGCAGCGATGTATTCGCTGCCGAAAATTTTTTTTTAAAATAAGTGAGTGGAAACGGTAAAAGCTCTCGTATAATTAAATGAAAGCATAAAAAATGCTTTTAAAACTCTTTCATGAAAGAAAAGATTCTTCAATGAAACGGCGGTGAGAAAATTGAGCGATGATGAGATAACTATGCTGCTCGTTAACGATAACGGCGGGCTTGAGGCGGCAAAGGAAAAATATACGTCCTTAGTTATGAAGATATGCATGGGTTTCCTTAATAATAAAGATGACGCCGAGGAGGCTTGCGCCGACTGCTTTATCAGACTTTGGACTACAAGGCGACAAATAGATACCGCTAAAAGCTCGCTCAAAACATATATCTGTATGCTTGCCCGTCACGCGGCGATAGATAAGTCAAGAACTCTTGACAAGGGAGAAAAGCTCTCTTTGGAGGAAAATGATATAGGGCTTGATGTTGACTACGAGGACGAGGCCGCAAAGCGGATAAATATGCAGGTGATCAAAAAATGCGTAAGCGAGATGCCCTCACCTGCGCGCGAGATTTTCATTGACCGCTATTATTTCAAAATGTCCGTCAAGGACATTGCCGCGCGCTATTCACTTAAGCCGAAAAAGGTAGAAAACACCCTTGCAAGGGAAAAGAAACGGCTTAAGTCAGCGCTTTTGAAAGGAGGCATAATTATATGAGAGAAATAGATAAGCTTTTGCACGAGATCCCCCTTGACGAGCTTATGGGCGAGGGCGGCTTTGAGCATGAGCCCAAGCCCATAAGCCTTGATAAGAAAACGGAAAAAACAGGTGCAGCAAGAGTAAAAACGCATAAGGTCGGCGCTATAACAGCCGTTGCCGCAGCATTGGCAGTAGCCGTCGGAGGAACGCTTTACTGGGGGCTTAACCATAATAAGCTCAGTCCTGCAAGCTTTCTTAGCAAAAACGGGGTCAGCAGTCCTATCGGCAATCAGAACAGAACGCTTATCGAGCAGTTTATCGAGCATAGAAACGGCAACCCCGAGGTACTGGGCGATTGCCTCGTGGTATTTGATGAGCCAATAGCTCCCGAGCATTATCTTGGCGATATTAACGGTTTTCAGCCCGATTTTCAGGTGCTTGGCTACTCCTACTCGGGCAACCTTGCAAATATCTATATCTGCGCTGAAAACCTTTCTGTTATGCAGGATAATAAATATATAGCCGATATTGATGATTATAATAAGACCTGTGCCGATTATGAAGACCGTATAAATAAGGCCGTTATTGAGGGCGATGAAAAAAAGGCAGAGAAGCTGAGGGAAGAATACGGCAAATTCATAGATAAATATGATGATGATTATACAACTTGGGATGAGTATCAGGAGGTTGACCGCCTTTTCTCCGACAGGACGTATGTAGCCCTTAAGAATACAGACGGTGAGCTGCTTTATAAAATGAACGGCTTTCCTGCATATGACAGAATAGGCGACTATGATGTAGGCTCAATGACAATTGATATGTCAAGAGTAAAGGATAAAAAGGTGACATTTGAATGCACCTTTGCAGGCAAGGACGTTAAAGACCTTGAAATCCCCCTTGATAAGTATATAGTCTCAGCCTATAACACTATCAACTGCGACCTTGAGGGCAGAACAGTCACAAATTTTGTTCTTAAGGACACCGTGACATATCGTGTCAAGAGCATTTCCTACGATAAGGGCTTTGTTGATGTGACGGTAGAGTTCCCGAAATATGCCTCGGGCGGCGACTCGGGTGAGATAGCCCCCTATACAGTCTACAGCGAATACGGCAATCTGATATCTACAAATACCTTTATAACCCCCGTATATGAAAACGGCACTTACCCCGTGAAGATACAGCGCGTGATAATGCAAAACGGACTTCAGGACAGCACCGAGCCGCAGACTGTAACGCTTAGCTACTGCGCACTCGATGCCCCCCTTGAACCCGAGAGGATAGCGTATTTCATAGTCGGCAGCAGACGTATCTATGTAAATGACGAGCAAAAGCAGAACGAGCGCTACGGCGTTCTCTACTGCGAGCCGCAGACAGGCTACAACGGTTCTGATGATGAGATAGAATACGCATCAAAACAGAAATATTTTGTTGACGAGATAGATGAAACTAAGAGCCTGATAGAAAAGATAACGGCAAATAGCAAGAAGATAGACGTATCGGAATATGATGAATATATCCCTCAGTCAAACGAAATAGTCATCTACGGCGAAAACGGAGAGGTGGAATACAGCAGCGGACTTATCAACGTGTTTAACGTGATAGATAAGGAAAAGGGTGAATATTCACCTGCTGTCAGGGTGCTTATTATAAACGGCGAGCATTATGCGCTTTCCGATAATCAGTTTGAGCAGTATAAGGCTCTTTGCGGTAAAATAGCAAATTAATGGTAGAACAAAGATAAATATATAAAATGCAGGGCGGCAGAGTTTCTGCCGTCCTCATTTTTGTGTATAATTCTCCTTGACAAGGGAGCATATAAATGGTAAAATTAGAATGTTTGGTGAAATATACTTTAAGGAGATAATATTATGGATAATTGTATCATTTTGGCAGGCGGTCAGGGTAAAAGAATGAAAACAAACAAGCCAAAGGTGCTTTTGGAGGTTTTGGGCGAGCCTATGCTTGAATGGGTTATAAAGGCCTGCGAAAGTGCAGGAATAGGAAATATATGCGTTGTCAAGGGCTATGAGGGCGAGCAGGTAGAAACCTACCTCTCAGGCAGAAACGGCTCTGCCGATGTAAAGACTGTTTTGCAAAGCGAACGTCTTGGCACAGGCCATGCAGTCATGATGGCGGCAGATTATCTAAAGGAGCGTATCGGCGGCAATACCCTTATCCTCTGCGGCGATGCCCCCTTTATCGACAGAGAAACGATAAGCGGTTCACTTGCTCTTCATAAAAAATCGGGCAATGCTGTTACAGTCGTTACTTCGGTAATCGACGAGCCGAAGGGCTACGGCAGGATAATCCGCACAAATGACGGAATCAGCGGCATAGTAGAGGAAAAGGACTGCACCGAAGAACAGCGCGCTATAAAGGAGATCAACAGCGGCTGCTATTGGTTCGATACAAAGGCGCTTTTGGGTGTTCTCGGTGAGCTTAGACCCAATAACGCGCAGAAGGAATATTACCTTACCGACTGTATATCGCTGCTGCTGAGCAAAGGCCTTAAGGCAGGCGCTTTCACCTCGGAAAACAAAAACGTTTCTTTGGGCGCAAACGACAGGCGCGGCCTTTTGGCACTAAACGATATCGCAAGAAAATCAGTCATTGATAAATGGCTTGACTTCGGCATAGAATTTACCTGCACTGACGGTGTTATCATCGGCACGGATGTCGAGATAGGCGCAGGCACGGTGATAGAGCCAAACGTCAGGCTGACAGGCAGAACAAGAATAGGCGAGGGCTGCCATATCATGAGCGGCTGTATGCTGAATAATACAGTTGTCGGTAATAATACAGTCCTTAATTTTGTACAGTCTAACGATGCGGCGGTCGATGATAATGTAAAGATAGGCCCGTGGGTGCAGCTGCGCCCCGATTCGCACGTTTTAAGCGGCGCAAAGATAGGCGACTTTGTCGAGATCAAGAACTCCACGATAGGCGAGGGAACAGCGGTAGCGCACCTTACATATGTTGGCGACAGCGACGTCGGCTCAAATGTAAACTTCGGCTGCGGCGTTGTTACGGTGAATTTTGACGGCGAGAAGAAATTCCGTACAACTATCGGTGATAATGCATTTATCGGTTGCAATACAAACCTTGTTGCTCCCGTAAAGGTAGGAACGAGCGCGTATACCGCCGCAGGCACAACAGTCACAAAGGACGTTCCCGACGGCGCCCTTGCCATTGACCGCGGCAAGCAGGCCAATATCGAGGGCTACGCCACCAAAAAGCTCAAAGCAAGAAATGAAAAGATAGCGATGCAGAAGAAGGCATAAAAGAATAACCGCAGGCTTTAAAAAAGAGCTTGCGGTTTTTATTTGTTTATTTTTTTGTTGTTAGTCCGCCCGAGAATGTAATCTACCGATACCCCGTAAAAGTCGGCAAGTATCAGCAGGTGTTCGACGGGGATAGTTCTTGCACCCCTCTCATAACGTGAATAAACTGTCTGACTGGTAAATAATATACTTGCAATTTGTGATTGGTTCATATCCATATCTTCTCTAAGGTCACGCAGTCTTTGAAAATACACAAATCATCACCTCCATATTTGGTTATATTGTAGAAACTTATTTTAGTACTTATTGGTACTATTGACTTTAGCATATTTTTGTGTTACATTTATTATGTTAAAACCAAACGGTCTTAAAATTCTATTGGGGTGAGCATAAATGAAAGAAAAGATATATAGCCCATTAATTACTCTGGTGTTATTATTTATTGTTGTGAATATTGGTTTTAATATATGTGTGTTCGGAGAATACGGCGATAATATCTATCCTGTTCAAACGGTAAAACGGGAACAAGTTGACTTTAATTCATTCGATAATAGCTTTAGTTTTAATGTCGATACAGAGATTATTGACAAGCTTATAATCGATTATTCAGATAAACATGATGATCAAAATGAGGAATCAAACAGCCTGGCTTTAGGTTTTGTTGATCAAACTGCCGAATTTGCTGTTGATACCGTCAATTGTATAGATCATGTAAAGCTTTGCAAACTAAATGCTCAAAAGCAAAAGAAAGCTGAGGATAATGCCTCTCTTATTAAGAAAATCAAGGTAAAGAACATTTTGCAGCAGCCGGAATTACCGACGGGCTGTGAATGCGTTTCTCTTACAATGCTGCTTAACTATTTTGGTTATAATGTTGATAAAGTAACTCTTGTAAGAGAATATTTGCCCAAACTTGATTTTTATTATTCAAACGGCAATTTGTATGGCGCTGATTTTACAACCACCTTTGCAGGTGACCCCGAAAGTGCCGATTCGTATGGCTGTTATGCTCCATGTATAACGATAACAGCTAATAAGTATTTCATCGCAAATAAAATAAATAATAAAGCATTTGATTTGACCGGTACAGAATTCGACGATCTGTTGTCAGATTACATTTTTGATGACTACCCGGTACTTATTTGGATAACACATACAGACCTTCATGAATCAGTTCTGACGACAAAATGGTTAACGCCTGATAATAAAAGTGTTCAGTGGCGGTAATTTGAACACTGTGTTGTTTTGACAGGCTATGATAAGAAAAAAGGCTTGATATATGTTTCAGATCCACTTGTGGGAAATACATCATATGATTACAAAAAGCTAAAACAGAGATATAACGAAATGGGAAAACAAGCAGTTTGTATTGGTAAACAGTCGGTTCATAAGTAAATATGCACAAAAAGAATAATTTCAATTTCTTTATGGGTTTTGATTTGACATTCCCCCAAAAATCTGCTATAATAGAATAAAACAAATAAAACATACCCCGTCTTTTTAAAAGTCGGGGTTATTGTGCGTTATAAAGATAAGGAGAAAATTATGAGTATTTGGGACGCTTTTGATAGAATATCCAAAAAAACGGACACAAACGGTAAGATCGAATTTATCATCGCAGGGCTCGGCAACCCGGGGGTCGCGTATGAGAATACACGCCATAATGCAGGCTTTATAGCGGCCGATCGCCTTTGTGAAAAGCTCGGCTTTAAGACAGATAGGCATAAATTCAAAGCCCTTGTCGGTGAAACTGTTATCTCGGGAAAACGCTGTCTGGTGCTTAAGCCCGAAACGTTTATGAATCTTAGCGGCGAGGCTGTCGCGGCGGCTGCCGATTTTTATAAAATACCGCCCGAGAATATCATCGTTATGTTTGATGATATCTCTTTGGAGCCGGGTAAGCTGCGTATAAGGCGTAAAGGCTCGTCGGGCGGCCATAACGGTATCAAGAGTATTATCGAATGCCTTGACAGCGAGGATTTCCCCCGTATAAAGCTCGGCGTCGGCGCTAAACCTCATAAGGATTATAACCTTGCTGACTGGGTGCTGTCGCGCTTTTCCGATGATGAGATGAAACTTATGCAATCCGCCGCCGATAATGCCTGCAAGGCGCTTGAATATATCGTTTCGGGTCAGACAGATAAAGCTATGAATGAATTTAATTAAGGTGAACTATGAATATTTTTGATAAGATCTTTAAAAGCCTGCCGTTTTCTTCCGATATCGACAGAGTTATCGACGGCGGCTATACCCCTGCCTGCATAACAGGCCTGTCATCTATCCATAAGGCGCAGGCGGCAATGTATCTGAGCGGTAAGTCAAACACCCTCGTCATCTGTGATGATGAGGCGGCCGCTACCCGTATGGCTAATGATATCAATGAGCTTTCCCGTGCCGATATCGCGGCGGTCTTTCCTGCAAAGGACTTGAACTTTGCCTATTTGGAGGGCGCATCAAGGGAATATGAGCAGCGCCGTATAGGTGCGCTTTCCGCCCTTTTGAGCGGTAAGGCGCGCGTTATTATCTGCTCTGTCGAGGCGGCAATGCAGCTGACTATCCCTGCATCAAAGCTTAAGGAATATACCTTTACTCTTTCTCGGGGCGATGAGATATCCGTCACCGACCTTACCGAGCGGCTTATCAACTGCGGCTATACAAGATGTGAGCAGGTAGAGGGCGCTGCGCAGTTTTCCGTCAGAGGCTCGATAATAGATATCTTTTCCGTTTCCGAGCGCCGCCCGTTTCGTATGGAGCTTTGGGGCGATGAGATAGATTCTCTTTGCTATTTTGATACCGAGAGCCAGCGCCGTACCGACCACCTTGACAGTATAACCATAGCCCCTGCTGCCGAGATAATCTGCGGCAAAGACGAGCTGATAGAAAAGATAAATTCCCTCTCCTCAAAGGTCAGGGGCAGACTTACCGATAAGATAAGGGCGCTGCTTATGCGCGATATCGACGCGCTTAACAGCGGCATCACCCTCAATAATATGGATAAGTATTATAACTCCGTCTATAATGAGAGAACGGGTATCCTTGACTATTTCACTGAGGGTGATATCTGCGTTGTCTGCGAGTATTCAAACTGTATCGACAAGGCAAAGGCAATAACTACCCAGCTGCGCGAGGATACCAAGCTGCTTATAGAGGACGGCGTTTTGTTCAATCAGACTGCCGATTTCTTCTCGGGCTTTGAGCTTGTCATGAAAAAGGCTTTGGAGAAAAAGTCCGTATTTATGGACACATTTATGCGCAGCCATAACGATATAAAGTTTAAGCGCCTGATAAATACCGACTGCCGCCAGACCTCGGGCTGGGGCGGTGATATGAAAACGCTCACCGAGGAGCTTACCGCATTCTGCGATGCGGGCTACTGCACGGTGCTGCTTGCAGGAAGTGACAAGACGCTCCCCATTCTTGTGCGTGACCTTAACGACAGCGGTATAAGTGCCGAGATACTTACCGATAAAAGCGATATCCTTCCTTCAAAGGTCTATGTAAGGACGGGCAGCGTTTCGGGCGGCTTTGAGTACCCCGATATAGGGTGCGCTATGCTCACCCAGAGAAAAACACTCGATGTAAAGAAAAAGCCCAAAATAAAGCGCCCCGAAAACAGCAAGAAGATAAACAGCATTGCCGATATAGCAGCAGGCGACCTTGTTGTTCACTCAATGTATGGTATCGGCCGCTTTGCAGGTATAAGGAACTTAGAAACAAACGGTGTCAGAAAGGACTATATCACCATAAAATACGCTGGCACCGATGTTTTGTATGTTCCCGTTACCCAGCTTGACCTTGTTTCAAAATATATCGCTCCCGGTGATGAGGAAAATGTAAGGCTCAATAAGCTCAATTCTATGGAGTGGTCAAAGACAAAGACCAAGGTTCGCAAGGCTGTCAAGGATATGGCAGAGCAGCTCACAAAGCTTTATGCCGAGAGGCAGCTTGCAAAGGGCTTTGCTTTTTCCGAGGATAACGAGTGGCAGACCGAGTTTGAGGAGCGCTTTGAGTATACCGAAACAGATGACCAGCTGCGCTCGATAAACGAGATCAAGCAGGATATGCAAAAGTCGGTGCCTATGGACAGGTTGCTGTGCGGAGATGTCGGCTTTGGCAAAACAGAGGTCGCTCTGCGCGCCGCATTTAAGTGTATGCTTGATTCAAAGCAGGTGGCTGTCCTTGTGCCGACTACCGTTCTGGCATGGCAGCACTATCAGACGGCCGTCAAGCGCTTTGAGCATTTCCCGATAACCGTCGAGCTGCTCTCCCGTTTCAGAAAACCCAAGGAGCAAAAGGAGATACTCAAAAAGCTCACAAGGGGAGAGGTAGATATTGTTATCGGCACTCACCGTATAGTTCAGGACGATGTTGCCTTTAAGGACTTAGGCCTTGTTATCGTCGATGAGGAGCAGCGCTTTGGTGTCGCCCATAAGGAAAAGTTCAAGGAAAAGTATAAAAACGTAGATGTTCTTACCCTTTCGGCAACGCCTATTCCGCGTACTCTTAACATGGCGCTTTCGGGCATTCGCGATATGTCTGTGATAGAGGAGCCTCCGCAGGACAGGCACCCCGTTCAGACCTATGTTTTAGAGCATAATGACGGCGTTATCGCTCAGGCTATCGCTAAGGAGCTTAGGCGCGGCGGTCAGGTCTATTACCTTTTCAACCGCGTTGAAACTATTGCCCATAAAGCGGCAATGCTCTCAAAAATGCTCCCCGAGGCAAGGATAGGTATCGCCCACGGCCAGATGAATGAACGCGAGCTGTCGGAAATATGGCGGCAGCTCATCGAGCATGAAATTGATATTTTGGTCTGCACGACTATAATCGAAACTGGTGTTGACGTTTCTAATGTTAATACCCTTATCATCGAGGATTCTGACAGAATGGGGCTTTCCCAGCTCTATCAGCTGCGCGGCAGGGTAGGGCGCTCAAATAAGCGCGCATTTGCATATTTCACATTCAGGCGCGGCAAGGTGCTTACTGAGGTCGCGGAAAAGCGCCTTAACGCTGTTAAGGAGTTCACCCAGTTCGGCTCGGGCTTTCATATCGCAATGCGTGACCTTGAGATTAGGGGCGCAGGCTCTGTTCTGAGCGGCCACCAGCACGGGCATATGGAGGCTGTCGGGTATGATATGTATCTGCGCCTGTTAAGCGAGGCTATGGCATCTCTGAAGGGCGAGGCTATGCCCCGTTCTCCCGAGGATTGCCTTGTTGATATCGCGATCGATGCCTATATCCCCGAAAAGTATATAGAAAGCCTTCCTCAGCGAATAGATGCTTACCGTAAAATAGCCTTAGTCGTTACCGAGGAGGACAGCCGCGATGTCGTAGATGAGCTTATCGACCGTTTCGGCGACCCGCCGAAGGCCGTTATGGGGCTAATAAATGTAGCGCTTATGCGAAATACCGCCTCGCGCCTCGGCATCAAGGAAATTTCCCAAAAGGGCGACAGTATCTATTTCTATATCGACAGTCCCGAGATCACTCAGATAAAAGCGCTTATGGCAAAGTATAAGAGCCGCGTTAAGTTTAACGATAAGCAAAAGCCCTATGTTTCTGTAGCACTTACAAAGCATCAAAAGCCTTCCGTTCTGATGAATGAGGTGATAGGTGTTATGAAGGCAAATGAAACGGCTGTTTAAGTGGTATTTTTTCTGTACTGATGATGTCTAAAATGTATATTTAAAGCGCTTTTTGAAAGCTTTATTCCGTTATTTTCACTAATGAAAAATCGCCGTTTTAGTCAATATGCACAAGTTAGTTAAGGAAATATTGTGCAATTTTAACTTGTTAAAATTTATTGAAATGTATAGTAATTTTTTCTCAAATCTGTTATAATATATGTTGTAAACCGTGTGGACAGGCTGTATTGATGTAAATATTTTACAGTACCGTCTGCGGATTTTCAAATATTCTATTTGGAGGTAGAAACCAATGGCAAAGAAGTATGTTTATCAGTTTACCGAAGGTAATGCTAACATGCGTGAGCTTCTCGGCGGTAAGGGTGCAAACCTTGCTGAGATGACATCTATTTTCGGTAAAGACCGTGTTCCTCAGGGCTTCACGATCACAACAGAGGCTTGTACTCAGTATTATGAGGACGGCGGTATCAGCGATGAGATCATGGCTGAGATCGAGGCTAACATCACAAAGATGGAAGAGGTTACAGGAAAGAAGTTCGGCGATGTAGCTAACCCGCTGCTCGTTTCAGTTCGTTCGGGCGCAAGAGCTTCCATGCCCGGTATGATGGATACTATCCTTAACCTTGGCCTTAATG
>JAGBNQ010000063.1 GCA_017634275.1 Ruminococcus sp.
GCGGCACATCTACTTGCAGATTTTCCGTCATATCACCCAAATTTACCTTGAAATACGTTAGTATTCCTGCGGTAAATTTGGGCAATCTGACGAAAAATCTGACTGCGTATCTGTACCACAATCTTTGTGCGGTGTTGCCTTTATTTTACGTTTTTGCTTACAAAATCGGCCACTGACTGTTCATTCCTGCGATCAAAGCTATCCTCGCAGGGGGTGATGCTCCAGTTCTCCGTATGTGTTATTGTGTCACCCTTTTTTAGTGTGTAAAGCGGACTTAATGACTCTACCTCCATCATAAAGAAATTGGTAAAGCACTCGCAGTTACAGCCGTTATCGGGGTACTCTGCGCCCTCCCGGTATTCAAATCTCTTTACAAAAAGCTGCCCCTTGTTATACATGGCAAGATAGCCCTTGTCATCATTAAAGCCCAATTTGAAGTTTGCCTTGCAGTTCTTGTCCTGCTTTATAGTTATAAACTTGTTGCCGAAGAATAGCCTGTCGTCCTGCATATCGCTGTAAGGCCAGATGGTGTAGGTGCGGTTGGGCAGCAGGCCTGTAGGCTTGTCGCACTGCGGCAGTATGGCAATGCTTTCTGTATCAACTACAGTCATAGCCCATGCGGCAATCTTCTTTTGCTCATCTGCGGTATTCTGTACCGTGTGGGTGACTTTGATATTGCCGTCTGATTCGCTGAATTCAAGTATCATAGCCATTTGCAAGCCCGTTTCCGTCTGCTCGGGCGGTGTAAAGGTGAATTTGTTCCCGTCAATTTTCACATCAACGGGGTCATTATCGGGGTAGTAGCTTTTAGGGTCGTCCTCGGGGCTGAACCATAGGCGGTGGCCGCCGTAGATGTACCATTTCTTATCCCCGAACACCTCGGCAAACCTGCCGCCTGCCATTGTGGAATGCTCTTTGATATCCTCGCACATAATGTTTTCCTTGCCGCTGCATTTTAGCGAGATGACTCTCGGCCCCTTGTCAACGGTAACTATAGCTTCGATGCTTTCGTTTGTTATCTTCAGGCACCTCCCGAAATAGCCGTAGTCGATGTACTCGTGTTTTAGCATAATTATTACTCCCTTTCAATAGTTATTTTTCTTGTGTATTCATTTATATAATGCTCATTTTTATCCGTGCAGAGGTAACGAAAATAAGCACCCTTGTTTATATTCTGTACTATTTTTGGTACACTTTGCTCTATCCTTGAAAGCGATGTATCAAAAATGATTTTTCCGCCGCGAGCATTTTGCAAAAGCTGTGTTCCCCTTTTGTTAAAGGCAAGAATCCTTGCTGCATTTAGCTCGTCTGCACTCACATTTTCAAGCCCTGCGCTTAAGAAAAGTGCTATCCTCCTTAGCCTTGCAAGCGTTACCCCCTTGCATTTCAGCCTTTCATAAAGCTCTGAAAGCGATGCAGGCATATTTCGCGGCAAACGGAGAATGCTTTCAAGTATCTGCGAATTTATATCATTGCAGGCACTAAGGCTTGCGGTATCCCCCTGACAAAGCGTAAAAAGGATATGCCCCTCCATATTCTCAATAAAAGCAGGGGAGAGTGATTTGCGCTCAAGCGGAGTAAAGGCGCTTATATCATCACAGTTTCTTACCATTTGCCTTAGCAGGCTGCCGCTTGCAAAGCCGCCGTTAGCGGTATCGCTGTCATGTGAAACGCCCTCACGCGCTATCGGCAGAAAATCAGGTATCTTGTATTCGCGCGCCGCTTTTATGTATTCTATACCGAGGGTGGCGTTGGGGCTTGAGAAAACCGATGAATACTCCTCGCCGTAATGCGCTTTTATGTATTCGCTTATCGCTTTTGGGTAGCTGAGCCCCGATGAGGTGAGAGCCTTTATCTCATCATTATCCGAAAGTGACGAGGAAATATCCGCGCACTTGCTTAATAGCGCTTTGTCTGTCACCTCCGAGCCGAAGGCTATCATATCAACACCGAGCCCTGCCAAAAGCTTAACAGCCGCCCTTGCAAAGACCTCCGAGCAGGAGCAGGAAAACGGGGGAGGCAGCTCTATCACTATATCCGCGCCGTTTTTTACAGCGCATATAGCCCTTGCCTGCTTGTCAAAAAGCGAAACATCACCGCGCTGAGTAAGGTCGCCGCTCATAGCTGTGGCAATGTGCGTTATTCCGCTTTCTCTTACCCTTTCAAGCAGGTATTTATGCCCGTTGTGAAACGGGTCAAACTCCGCGACAATGCCTGCGGCTTTCATATGCTCACCACCATAGTTTGTAAAAATCCAGAACAATTTTGTCTAAATTGAAAATTTAACAAAAACCCCTTGAAAAAAGGACGGGGGTTTGCTATAATATAATAGTATTATAATTTAGTGAAAAAGTCAATACTTTTTTGCTTTGAGAAAGGAAGTTTTTTGATTGAAGATTTTAGTTGTAAACGCAGGTTCATCATCTCTTAAGTATCAGCTCCTTAATATGGAGAATGAGGAGGTCATCGCAAAGGGCAACTGTGACAGAATAGGCATCGGCGGCCACGTTTCCGCTAAGACGGGCGACGGCAGGAGCTTAGAGGCTGACTGCGATTTCCCCACACATACAGAGGCTTTTGAAAAGCTCGTAGAGGTGCTTACAACAGGCGAAACAAAGGTAATAGATTCTATGGCGGAGATATCTGCTGTAGGCCACAGAATAGTTCAGGGCGCTGAGGTTTTCAAGGAGACTTGCCTTGTTACCGATGAGGTTATAGACAGGATCGACTCTCTTGCAGAGCTTGCACCCGTTCACAATCACCCCCACGCACTCGCACTTCGCGCCTGCAAGAAGGTTCTCCCCGAGGGAACACCCCAGGCTGTTGTTTTTGATACAGCCTTCCATTCAAATATGCCGAGAAAGGCTTTCCTCTTTGGTCTGCCATATGAGGATTATGAGAACTACGCTGTAAGAAAATACGGTTTCCACGGAACATCTCACAGATTTGTTTCCGCTGAGCTTGCAAGGGTACTCGGCAAGGACGTAAAGGATCTTAAGATAGTTTCCTGCCACTTAGGCAACGGCTCATCTATCACGGCTGTTAAGGACGGTATATCTGTTGATACATCAATGGGCTTTACCCCTCTTGACGGTCTTGTAATGGGCACACGCTGCGGCGCTGTTGACCCGTCTGCTATCACATTCGTTATGAAAAAGCACGGCTTTACACCCGATGAGATGACAGATTATATGAACAAGAAGTCGGGCTTCCTTGGTGTTTCGGGCATAAGCTCTGATAACAGAGATATCCAGGCTGCTGCTGATAAGGGCGATGCAAGGGCTCAGGCTGTTTCCGAGCTGCTCGTTTATCAGATAAAGAAATACATAGGCTCATATGCTGCTGCTATGAACGGCGTTGACGCTATCCTCTTTACTGGCGGTATCGGTGAGAATTCCCCTGAGGTAAGAGCGGCTGTTCTTAAGGATATGGATTTCTTCGGCATCGAGCTTGACGAGGAGGCAAACAAATCTCGCGGCAAGCTTACAAAGATCTCAAAGGATTCCTCCAAGATCGCTTGCTACGTTGTTCCTACAAATGAGGAGCTGCTTATCGCAAGAGATACGCTTGCACTTATCTCAAAGTAATATAAGCTTTCAAAGCCCCGCCGCGCGCGGGGCTTTTGTGTTGGTGTTAGGAAAAGATAAACCGCCCATTGCTGGGCGGTTTATGATCATTCAACTACAAATTTATTAAGCTCTCGGATCGTCATATCAATAGGTTCAATACCTTTTTCTTTACAATAACGGCTAATTTCCCGATAATTGTAATGAACATTCTCTGCTAAAACAGGTGATGTAAAGCCGCCTGCTTTCTCAGCAGCCTCATCAAGTTCATTCATCTTTTTAATATCTTCCTGTGACATAATCAACCCTCCTCAAAAGTATATGTATTAAGAAGTTTAATGGCGTTTTCTTCATCTACAAACATTCTGTACGGATGCGGTCTGCCAATCAATACAGCACCAAGAGTATTTCGATAATGCTCTACAAGCTCTGTATTTTTAGCATCCATAAACAAGAACCCTCCGTATCCTTTATCATATGATACTTTAGCAGCTATTGCAAACAAATGACCTCCAACTCCGCTATACTTCTTATCTTTCCCAAGGTTATGCGGGGCACTTTCGGCAATATTTACATATAATGCCATATCCTTTTGATAATCTATAATAGCTACAAGTCCCTGAATATTATCATCGCCTGCTATACAGAGTTTATAGATTTCCGAATCCTTCAAATCCTTATCAAGCCAGTTAAAATTCCAACCCTGCAATTCAGACAATTCTTTTTTGGTAGCCTTTTCATAAACAGTTGGAACAAGTTCACCTGTTTTGGTATCTTCAAGACAAGGAGTGAGTTTATCAATAACAAGATTCATTTCTTGTTTCACCTCTGATCATATTATACTATATTTATTGCCATTTGTCAATGGTTTCTTTGCGCTCCCTATCGCCTTCAGCCCGTCTGCCGTCACACGCTCACGCTGCTAAAATAACAGCACCGACACTTTATGCCGGTGCTTTGTCTTACGGTATTATTCTGTAGTTATCCGCCGCGTTTTCCTTTGTGGCGTATTCGCTGATGCTAAGCACCTCCGCCTTAAGCGGCTTAGTGCCCATATTTATCTCGATGATATCGCCGACCTTTACATCATATGATGCGCGAGCTATCTTGCCGTTTACGGCTATCTTTCCTGCATCGCAGGCCTCGTTTGCAACCGTGCGGCGCTTTATCAGCCTTGTTATTTTTAAGTATTTGTCAAGTCGCATAGTCTTTCCTTTCCTGAGCTTATAAAAAAGCCCGACCTGTAAGAGATCGGGCTTGCTGTTTTTGTAAGAATTACTTGTTTACAGCGTCCTTAAGAGCCTGTGAGGGCTTGAAAGCAGGGACCTTCTTAGCAGCAATGTGGATAGGCTGCTTTGTAAGGGGGTTGATACCGTCCTTAGCTGCTCTCTCTCTTACCTCGAATGTACCGAAACCTACGAGAGTGATCTTGTCACCCTTCTCAAGTGTCTCGCTGATAGCGTCAACAACTGTGCTGAGAACTCTGCCGGCCTCAGCCTTGGAATAATCTCCGTTCTTTGCAATAACTTCAATAAGCTCTGCCTTTGTCATAGTTTTATACCTCCAAAATATTTTTTTATTTATTAACAGTTTTATCTGTCAATTTACGTTTATCAATACGGATAAAGCTCGCTTGCCGAAAATTTTGATAGCTCGCCGCCCTTTTCTTCAAGCTCCTTAAAGCGCTTTATAAAATCGTTGCAGCTGTCTGCAAGCGCCTCCTCGGCATCGCAGTCAAGCCGCCTTGCAAGGTTTGCGCAAAGCAATAGCAGGTTTCCAATATCTCCCGATGCGTCCTGCTTATTTACCTCTGCAAGCTTTACGGCATCAAGCGCTTTTTTGATTGCACTGTAAAGGTCGGTCTCTTCGTTTTCCTTATCCTTAGTAAAGTCTATCCCTGCCCTTGCAGCCCTCTTTCCGAGCTTTTGCGCACGCATGAGCGCAGGGAAGTTCTTAGGCACACTCTCTAAGGTGTCGGTAAATGTTTCCTGCCCCTTTGTTTCCTTTTTGATAGCGTCCCAGTTAGTCAGCACCTTGTCAACTGTATCGGCCTTTACATCACCGAAAACGTGGGGATGTCTGATTATCAGCTTTTTGCA
>JAGBNQ010000011.1 GCA_017634275.1 Ruminococcus sp.
GACATATTCGCTGTCGGTCACCGTCAGATCCTTGCAAAGCTTTTTTATGAGAGTATCCATTGCAACACCTTCTTTCAAATACTATTATACCATAGTTTTGCGTGCGTGGCAATAGAATTCAGCTGGGGTGAGTAAGAACCTTAAATGCAGGCTGCTCGGTCACTGTAACGGTGGCAGCAGGCAAAAGCACAGAGCTTGCAAGGTTTATGGAAACAAAAATATGAAACAGAAAGGACGACCTACATTGAGCAGTAAAAAAATACTCGGGCTTATGCTTGCAATTATCTTGACTTTTTCTATTGCGGGGTGCGCAAACAGCAGCTCGTCATCTGATAGCTCGTCTGCACCTGAAAGCTCCTCTGCTGTAAAGGTAGAGGATAAAAAGGAAGATGAAAGCTCAAATGGTGATGAGAGCAGCGGCGATGAAAGCTCTGCCCCCGATACTACCGCCGAAGATATAGAGCGAAATGAGAGCGCTGTTAAATTCTCGGCGCAGAGCGGCGTTTATGAAAGCGCTTTTGACCTTACCCTTGACTGCGGCGAGGGAACTATCTATTACACCTTAGACGGCTCTGACCCTGCCGTGAGCGACACAAGGATAGAATACAAGGACAAGATAGAGATAAAAGACCGCACGGGCGATAAAAACGTAGTTTCCGCCGTTTCGCCTACCCTTTTCTCGGGCAACTTCAATGAGGTGGACTTCGGCGAAAAAATGTATGTTTGCAGCAAGGACGCACCTGCTGATGACAAGGTGGATAAGTGTACCGTTGTAAGGGCGGCAGCGCTTGATAAGGACGGAAAGTACACCCCCACCTCTACCGAAACATTCTATATCGGCAAGGAGGAAGATCATATAAATGGGCTTGCCGAAAGCACAAAGGCTATGAACACCCCCCTCGCAGTTGTCAGCATAAGTATGGATTATGATGACCTTTTTGACAGCAAAAAGGGTATCTATGTAAAGGGCGACCTTTTTGACAAGGCTTTTGAGGAGGCTCTCGGTGACAGCAGCAAAAACCTTGACGGCGAGCTTGCAAGAAGGCTTGCGGCAAACTATAACCAAAGGGGCAAGGAATGGGAGCGTGCCTGCCATATCAATTTCCTTGAAATGTCACCCGACGGCACAACACAGCTTATCTCCCAGGACTGCGGCATAAGGGTGCAGGGCAACTATTCGCGCTCTGACCTTATAAAGGGGCTAAGGCTCTATGCAAGAAATGACTACGGCGAGAAGAAATTCGAGGGCGATGTTTTCCACGGAAAGGCGACCGATAAGGACGGCACAAATATCGAGAGCTTTAAAACCCTCACCCTGCGTGCAGGCGGAAACTGCGCCTTTACCGCGAAATTCAACGACACCTTCTGGCAGGATATGAGCAAGACGCTTGACTGCTCCGTAAAGGCCTCGCGCCCGTGCGTTGTGTATATAAACGGCGAATACTGGGGGCTCTATGTCCTTGAGGAGGATTACAGCGACAACTACTTTGAGGATCACTACGGTGTTGATGATAAGCAGGTAGTTATCTATAAGGGCGATGCCGAAACATATAAATCGGGCTATAAGCTCGATGAGGGCACTCTCCCCGAGGGCGAGAATGATGAGGATTATTTCTTTAAGGAGCTTAAAAGCTTTTTCAGAACTCACTCCGACCTTAAGAGCAAAGAGGATTACGATGCCTTTGCAAAGCTTGTCGATACCGACAGCGTGAGGGATTACTTCCTCTCAGAAGTGTGGATAAACAATAAGTGGGACTGGCCGGGCAAAAACTGGTCAATGTGGAAGACTGCCGAAACAGACGAAAGCAATGAATATGCCGACGGCCGCTGGAGATTTCTTTTCTATGATATGGAGTTTGGCGGTGTCAGCGGCCAAAGCGATGCTATGACAAACACCGTCAAGGAGGATAACTACAAGCCTGACGGCCTGCTTGATATGGATACGAATAACCCTGCCATACTGTGCTATGCATATCTTATGACAAACGACGATTTCAGGGAGGATTTCAACACTCGCTTAGCGGCTCTGTCAGACGGCATTTATAAAAAGGAAACGCTCCTTGCAGGGCTTGATCGGTATGAAAGCGAATACGGTCCGCTTTACGATCAGTTCTTTGAAAGATACCCCGATACCGGCTCAGCTGACGATGCCTTAAACGGCGGCTATGCATCTTCAAAGTGCATAAGGGATTTTGTTGAAAAGCGCGCAAACGGTATCGAGCGTATCATTAAGTGGATAAACAGAACTCTTGAATAATGGAAAGGGGTGCCCTATGTTACCATTTTCAACGCCGAATATGGCATTTAATATTGCCGCAAACGCCCCCGTGTTTTTTGATACGCTCTCGCTTATGGTAAACTGCTGCGCGGCAGAAAGTACGGAAACGTTTATAAAAAGGACACAAAGCGGCGCTGATTGCAGCATCTATTACGGCCGCTGGGATAATGATGACGAGCGCGAAGAATTCCTTGTAAAGCGTGTATCTATCGACAGGCAAAGCTATGATGAGCTTTGCCGTGCCCTCGGCACATGGGGCGTGCGGCTGTGGAACGGCTTTTGTGAAAGTAACCCCGAAGTGCTCGACGGCGAGCGCTTTGACCTTGCTATCAGCGAAAACGGCAGGGAAATATCCTCCTGCGGCACTAACGCTTATCCCGAGAATTACCATTCATTCACATCTGCTTTGCAAAAGCTGTTTGAATGATCCGCCGCGCGTCAGGCGACGGAACTCAATAGTATGCTATAATAAAGGTATCGCTCCGGCGATGCCTTTTTTTTGCGCCGTCTGCGCTATAAGTGTCTTTTTGTGCATAATGCATTGATTTGCCCTTTAAAATTTTACTGACAATTATTCGTAAAATAATAGAAAATGCTGGACTTTTAAAAAAATATATGTTATAATTGTAGTAACTAAACGTTTTCGTAAATTTATATTACTATTTAAAATGAACAAAAGGAGTTTTTCAGATGATAAATGCTACCCCCGATCATTTATTTAAGGGCGTAAAGACTGCACGTCTTGAGGCAGGCCGCTATAGCGCTGTTATCGCCTATACAATGGGCAGCTCGGTGCTGAGATTTCGTGATGAGCAGAATAAGGTCGAGGTCTTCCGCTATAAGGACGAGGTAACGGCCGATACTATAAACGAGGCGCGCGAGATATGGGGTCTTCCTACCCTTTATCTGCCAAACCGCTTTGACAGAGGTGTAATAAAGACCTCCGATGCGACATATAATATGCCGATAAACGAAACTCTGCTTGATAACTTTATTCACGGCTTTGTACATAAGCGCGCGCATAAGCTTGAGCTTTGTGAGGTTCAGGGCGAAAAGGCAGTTTGCAGGACAAGCTTTGAGTTTGACGAGCAGGACGAGATGTTTAAGTATTTCCCTCTTAAGTTCAAGTGGACGCTTACCTTTACCCTCTCCGAGGCTGAGGGGCTTAAGCAGGAGATAGAGCTTGAAAACAAGTCCGATAAGGCTCTGCCCGTGTCGGTATGCACACATACCTGCATAAACGCCCCCATTACAGACGGCGGTGATTTAACTAAGCTCACCTTTGAGGTGCCTATCGGCAAAAGGTGCGTGCTTGATGACAGATGCCTCCCCACCGAGGAGCTTAAAGAGCTTGATGATTACGATAGGAAATACAAGTCGGGCGATATGCAGGCAGTCTTGCACGATATCTCAAACGATATGTATACCGCCGAGGAAACCACCCTTGACGGCAAGCCGTTTTATGGCGTTATCATAACGGACAGGCAGTCGGGCAGGCGCGTGATAAACGAGGTTTCAAAGGAATTCAAGTTCTGGAATATGTGGAATGACAGGGGTGTAAACGGCTACTTCTGCCCCGAGCCTATGACTGCTATGATAAACTCCCCGAATTTAAGCTTGCCGAGAGAGATAACGGGATACACAGAGCTTAACAAGGGCGAGAGATTCACCTGCTGGCAGAGGTTTGCAACACTTTAAACAGACATAAAAAGGAAAGGCAACAAAATGAAAAAGAGAATAATGGCGGCTATGCTTTTGGTGTTTTGCATGACAGCGGGCGGCTGCGGAGATACTGATGACAGCAGGGCTGAAAAGCCGAAACTGCCCTCGGCGGGCATAATGGTGACAGGTTCATCACAAGTGCAGAGCAGTGAGGTGCAGGAGGAGAGTTCTGTTGTGAACACGACTGTTACTGAGGCTTCGGCTGAGGAGAGCAGTGAGCAGGAAACGACTGTAACTGATGATTACACCAAGCACGAGCAGATAATAGACGAAAACCATACACGGCTTACACAGGAGCCGCTTGATGACAAGGCGGTGGAGGTATCCTTCAACTTTTGCGTATATGCATTCAGGGGGGATATAAAAAGTATGCAGGAGTTATGCACGCCTGAATTTGCGGCGGTGGCAGAGCTTTTGTATGATGATTATTTCAAGCCATGCAGAGATATTTCGATAAACGGGTACAACTACCATGTTGGCGACACCCCGCTTGCGGGGATAAACCTTTTTAACAGAGAGTACAATTACAACAATATAGCGTGGCTAAGGCTTGAGCCGCAGAGCGACGGCAGTTACCTTGTATGTGACCTTTGGAAAAGCCAAGGCAGAGAGGAACCTGAAAGCATTATGGAAAAGCTTTCGGGCGGCAATTAAGGAGTGATATTATGGATAACCCGTTATTACTGATTATCATTATACCTGTTTCGTTGATATTGGGACTGGTCTTTGTGGGGGATATATCAAAAACCGTTTATACCTGCCCAAAATGCGGCAAGCGCTTTCGGGCAAAGTGGTATAAATACCTTTTAAGCGGTCACTACGGCAAGGGCAAGGTGCTAAAATGCCCAAAGTGCAAAACCAGACAGCTGTGTGTGGTATCCTATGACCAGAAATTATAAGGAGGCGAACATTTATGCCGAATATTATTCCGATATCAGATCTAAGTAATTATGCAAAGGTGCTGCAAAATGTGGCAGTAGGCTCTCCGGTCTTCCTTACTAAAGACGGCAGAGGAAAATATGCGATAGTTGACATTTCCGAGCAGGAGGATTACGAAAAGACCAAGGCAGCACTACAGCTTATGTGTGAGCTTGAAAAGGGAAGAAAATCTGCAGAAAAAAGCGGTTTCATCTCAGCAGAAGATGTCAGAGCGCATTTTAAGGATAAAAAACTATGAATAGTATCAGCTATTCGCCAATGGCATTAAATGACCTTGATGAAATATGGGAATATATTGCCTTAGAGCTTTCTGCACCTGATGCAGCTCAAAAAACTGTCAGCGGCATACTTGATGCTGTAGACAAACTTAATGAGCATTCAAAGCTTGGTTCTCCGCTGTATTTTGAAGACGGTCTTTTCAGCGGCTATAAATATGTCAGATATAATGAACATCTTGCGTTTTACCGCTTAAGCGGAAATAATGTTAAGGTAGACAGAATTATTTATGGAAGACGAGATTATATGAAAGTCTTGTTTGGCGGTCTATGATCTCAACTAAATAACGTAACTTAAGCGCAAGCTTAATATATAAAGAGTGTGCGCGGCGGACGGCTCTTGCCTCTTGCCTCTCACCTCTTACATCTAAAGGAGGAAATTAATTATGAAGTTTGGTTTCTTTGATGACGTAAATAAGGAATATGTCATCACCAACCCGAGAACTCCCTACCCGTGGATAAACTACCTCGGAACTCAGGAGTTTTTCTCACTCATCTCAAATACCGCAGGCGGTTACAGCTTTTTCAAGGACGCAAGACTCAGGAGAATAACAAGATACCGCTATAACAACGTTCCCGTTGATATGGGCGGAAGATATTTCTACATAAACGACGGTGAGACCGTCTGGAACCCCGGCTGGAGCCCCGTAAAAACCGAGCTTGACAGCTATTCCTGCCGCCACGGTATAGGCTATACAGTCATCAAGGGCGAGAAAAACGGTATCAGCGCCGAGGTGACATTCTTCGTTCCTCAGAACTTTAACGGCGAGGTACAGAAGATGATACTCAAAAATACCACAGATAAGGAAAAGAGCTTTAAGCTGTTCTCCTTCTTAGAGTGGTGCCTCTGGAACGCTCAGGACGACGGTGAAAACTTCCAGCGCAACTTCAACACAGGTGAGGTCGAGATAGAGGGCTCTACTATCTTCCATAAGACAGAGTATAAGGAAAGAAGAGATCATTTCGCATTCTATACCGTAAATACTGATATCTGCGGCTATGATACCGACAGAGAAACATTTATGGGTCTTTATAACGGCTTTGCAAATCCGCAGGCTGTTTTCGCAGGCAAGAGCAATAATTCTGTAGCTGACGGCTGGTCGCCTATCGCATCTCACTGCGTAGACATCAAGCTCGCCCCCGGTGAGGAGAAGGCTTTAGTATTCCTCCTCGGCTATGTTGAGAACGGCAAGAATAAATGGAACGCTGACGGCTCTATGAATAAGTCAAAGGCTTATGAGATGATCGAGGCTATGAATACGGCTGAAAAGGCTGACAAGGCTCTTGAGGAACTCAAGGCATCATGGAACGCTCTGCTTTCACAGTACCATGTTGAAACTGCTGACGATAAGCTCAACCGTATGGTAAATATCTGGAACCAGTATCAGTGCATGGTAACATTCAATATGTCAAGATCTGCATCATACTTTGAAAGCGGTATCGGCAGAGGTATGGGATTCAGAGATTCCAACCAGGATCTTCTGGGCTTTGTTCACCAGATACCCGACAGAGCAAGAGAGCGTATCCTTGACCTTGCTGCAACTCAGTTTGAGGACGGCGGCTGCTATCACCAGTATCAGCCCCTTACCAAAAAGGGCAATGACGCTATCGGCGGCGATTTCTCGGACGATCCGCTTTGGATGATCCTCTCTACCGCACAGTATATCAAGGAAACGGGCGACTACTCAATTCTTGATGAGAGCGTTCCTTATGATAACGATGCATCTAAGGCACAGAGCATGATGCACCACCTTAAGATGAGCTTCTGGCACGTTGCTAACTTTGTAGGCCCTCACGGTCTGCCGCTTGCAATGCGCGCTGACTGGAATGACTGCATCAACCTCTCCTGCCACTCCGATATCCCCGGTGAGAGTTTCCAGACATATACCTCACCTAAGTACGGCGATCAGAAATTCAGCCGCGTTGCCGAATCTGTAATGGTTGCTTGTATGATGAGCTATATAGGACCCGAGTATGTCAAGCTCTGCAAGGCTAAGGGCCTTGATGATGAGGCTGCAAAGGCTCAGGCTGAGATAGATAAGATGAACGAGAATACACTTAAGTACGCTTGGGACGGCGAGTGGTTCCTCCGAGCTTATGATGACTTCGGCAACAAGATGGGCTCTCACGAGTGTGAGGAGGGCAAGATATTCATCGAGCCTCAGGGCTTTGCCGTTATGGGCGGCCTTGGCAAAGAGAGCGGCAAGGATATAATCACCCTCAACTCCGTTAAGAAATATCTTGACACTAAGTACGGCCTTGTACTCAATAACCCAGCATTCACAAAGTATTATAAGGAATACGGCGAGATCTCCACATACCCCGGCGGCTATAAGGAGAACGCAGGTATCTTCTGCCACAACAACGCTTGGATAATCTGCGCTGAGGCAGCAGCAGGCCGCGGCGATCAGGCATTTGAATACTATTCAAAGATCGCCCCTGCTTATCTTGAGGATATCTCCGACCTGCACAGGACCGAGCCCTACGTTTACGCTCAGATGATCGCAGGTAAGGACGCTAAGCGCCACGGTGAGGCTAAGAACAGCTGGCTCACAGGTACGGCTGCATGGAACTTTGTAGCTATCTCGCAGTTTATCTTAGGTATAATCCCCGATTATGACGGCCTTAAGATAGACCCCTCTATCCCCGAGGCTTGGGACGGCTTCAAGGCTACAAGAAAATTCCGCGGCAACACCTACAACATCACCATTACTAACCCCGACCACGTCAGCAAGGGTATCAAGAGCGTTACCTGCGACGGCGTAAAGGTAAGCGGCAATGTCCTCCCCGTTTTTGAGGCAGGCACAGAGCATACCGTTGAGGTAATAATGGGCTGAAACGCAGGCAGAAACGCAGGCGCGTAAATATTTGCTTTTTAGGGCATCTTCGCTGTTTATCGGCGGAGGTGCCTTTTTGTGATTTCTTTTTGCGCCTGCTCAATGAATAATGAATAATATATACTTTGTGGATACTATTCTAACCTCTTACCTCTAACCGCTTACCTCTAATTTGACAATCTGCCTAAATTGTGGTATAATAGATGTTAACCTATTCTGAAAGAGAGGAGTAATGAAAATGGATAAGAAAACATTTTATATAACAACGCCTATCTATTATCCGTCGGGTAATCCGCATATAGGGCATTGTTATACTACCGTTGCGTGTGACTCGCTTGCGAGGTATAAGAGAATGCAGGGCTATGATGTGATGTTTCTTACGGGAACAGACGAACACGGCCAGAAAATAGAGGAAAAGGCTAAGGACGCAGGCATAACCCCAAAGGAGTATGTTGACGAAAAGGTCGCAAAGTTCAAAAAGCTTTGGAGCTATATGAATATTTCCTATGACCGCTATATAAGAACTACCGATGACTACCACGTTAAGGCTGTTCAGACTATATTCAACCGCCTTTATGAAAAGGGCTATATCTATAAGGGCGAGTATAAGGGCAAATACTGCACCCCCTGCGAGAGCTTTTGGACAGAGAGCCAGCTTGATGAAAACGGCTGCTGCCCCGAGTGCCACAGAGAGGTGAAGGAGGCTAAGGAGGAGGCTTATTTCTTCAAAATGTCCCCCTTTGCTGACAGGATAGAAAAGCTGCTGCTTGATACTGACTACCTCCGCCCCAAATACAGAGCGCAGGAATTAGTCAATAACTTTATCAAGCCCGGCCTTGAAGACCTCTGCGTTTCAAGAACGTCCTTTAAATGGGGTATTCCCGTTACTTTCGATGAAAAGCACGTTGTCTATGTTTGGATAGATGCACTTTCCAACTATATCACAGCTCTCGGCTTTGAAAATGATGCGTATGATGACTATAAAAAATACTGGCCTGCCGATGTTCATATGGTGGCTAAGGATATTATGAGATTCCACGCTATCATATGGCCTGCAATGCTTATGGCGCTTGATGAGCCGCTGCCAAAGCACCTTGCTGTTCACGGCTGGATAACCTTTAACGGCGAAAAGATGTCAAAATCTCTCGGCAACGTTGTTGACCCGTTCATTTTAGGCGAGCGCTACGGTGCTGACGCTATCAGATACCATATCATGAGAGAAATGGCTCTCGGTGCTGACAGCTCTTTCTCTAACGAAGTAATGATAAACCGCATAAATACCGACCTTGCAAACGGCCTCGGAAACCTCGTTTCCCGTACTGTTGCTATGGTGGATAAGTATTTCGGCGGAACTATGCCGACCGAGCGCGAGGCAGGTGAGTTTGATGATTCGCTTTTAGCTGAGGCGACAGCTTTGCGCGCTAAGGTTGACGGCTTTGTAGATCAAACGCAGATAAATAACGCCCTTGCCGAAATTTTCAAGGTGGTTTCGCGCGCTAATAAGTATATCGACGAAACCGCCCCCTGGGTTCTCGGTAAGGATGAGAGCAAAAAGGCGCGCCTTGCATCGGTTCTCTATAATCTGCTTGAAACTATAAGGATAGTGTCAACGCTCCTTTCTCCCTTTATGCCGACGGATATGCCGAAGGTGTTTGAGCAGATAGGCGCTGATAAGAGCCTTATCACCTACGAAAACGCAGGCAAATTCGGTGTTTTGCCGCTTGATGTTACAGTTAAGCGCGGCGAGATAATCTTCCCGAGAATAGATGTTGATAAGGAAATTGACGAGCTTAACAAGATAATCGGCAGCAATGCCCCGAAGGCTGATGATAACGACGGCTTTACACCCCCCGAGCTTTTGCCCGAGATAACTATTGATGACTTTGCAAAGATAGATATCCGCGTAGCGCAGGTCAAGGAGTGCGAAAAGGTCAAGAAATCAAAGAAACTGCTCTGCTTGCAGCTTGATGACGGAATGGGCGGCAGACAGGTAGTTTCGGGCATTGCCGAGTGGTATAAGCCCGAGGAGCTTGTCGGCAAAAAGGTAATGATAATCGCAAACCTTAAGCCCGTTAAGCTCTGCGGAGTAGAATCAAACGGAATGATATGTGCAGCCGACAATAAAGACGGCGGCGCAACAGTCATCTTCCCCGACCAAAGTCTTCCGAATGGTGCAAAAGTGAGATAGTATTATTCACTATTCATTATTCATTTTTCACTATTCATTGAAGGGAGCGTAAGCTCCCTGTTTATGCGCCCGTAGCTCAGCTGGATAGAGCGTCAGACTCCGACTCTGAAGGCCATGCGTTCAAATCGCACCGGGCGTACCATCAAAAAAACCTGCCCATTGCGGCACGTGCCATAAAGAAGTAAAAAATATCATCTCAGGCTGCGCAGCCATATGCTACGCAGCCTTTTTCCTTTTGTCGTAATCCCGTCTGTCAAGCACAAGGCTCGTTCTGACCACCTTGAATCTGAATACTATCTCGATCTCCTGCCTCCTGTGACCGCTTGACTTGTCGGGTGCGTGAACAGTGATAAACTCCACAAGCTCGTGCATAATGTCGGGTGTCAGCTTGTCAACGTGCTTTATCCTTTTGGCAAGCTCGGCTATCCGTTTTTCGGACTTAGCTATCGACTTTTTCGCTTGCTTGACCTCCTTCAAATGGTCGGCGGCCTTGCTCTCCATTGTTGTCTGAACAAAGCTGTCCTCGTCCTTGTTTATCTTGTCGAGGACCTTGTTCATTTCAGAAAGAACGATCTCTTTGAGAATGCAGGTTCTGATAAAATGTGCAGTGCATTTCGTCTGATTGCTGGCATAGGTGCTGCATTTCAAATGCTCCTGTTTGTCGGACAGCGTCCTTGCCCTGCAAAGATACATCGGCCTGCCGCAGTCGGCACAATAGGCTACCCCCGATAACGGATTGACCTCGTTTGAACGCTGTATCCTGCGTTTGTTCTTCCTTAGCTCCTGTACCAGCTCAAAGTCCTGCTTGCTGATTATCGGCTCGTGAGTGTTTTCAAAGATCACCCATTCCTCTTGAGGATTATTTACTGTTTTCTTACACTTGTAGGATTTTTTGTGCGTTTTGAAGTTCACCGTATGCCCAAGATATTCGTACTTTTCCAAGATGCCGACCACCGTTTTCTGCGCCCAGCGATAAGGCTTGTCACAGGTGATTTTGCCGTTTGCTTTTAATTCATTGTATGCAGACGGTTTCAAAATCTTATCAGCGGACAGTTTCTTTGCGATCACGGTCGAGCCGAAGCCATCAATACAAAGCTGAAATATTTGTGGAATGTCTGTTCAGTTATCTTAGTTATATTGGTTATATTATGGTTTATTTACGCAATACCTGCGTCCTTCAACATCAGTCGAAACCGCTAATGACGAAAGATTAATTACGAGGTACATATCCAAAAGCAAACACCCCCTCAGATGTCAAGAAATCACGTCTGAGGGGGGGATAGCATATATAATAATTATGTCCAATTATAAGAAAAGCACCGTTCTGTTAGGATCGGCGCTTTATGTTTTTAATTGTAATATCAATTCTTTTTGATTGTTTCCTCGCCGTCATTACTGAAGCTGCGCAGGAATATACCAAATTCATCTATTACGAGATAATACTCGTCAGAAAGTATAAAGTTCGTCTCTTTATCCCACTCAATATCCATTGCTTCACTCTGCACAGATCCTACTGATGGATCAGAAGGAACTTGTATATTATAGAGCTTTTTATCGCTTCCTTTGTAGCCTATAAGATGATCGCCACCATAATATCCTGTCGATGTTCTTTCTACAGGGTCAAGCAGATCAATTCTATCGCTTTCAATGATGAATTCGTTGGTCTCCATGTCAAGCAGATAGGAATTTGTCATCAGATATTTTCCAGCAGCAATATGATTCTTTATCTCAAACTCTTTATCGGTAAGGGTGTTCCATTTTTTGCTTGCCGTATCATAGTATATTCCCAAAGACGGTGCATAGATCCTTCCGTCATATATCACTGCGTCCTTTCCGTCCCAGGTTACACCATGAGTACCGTCTTTTTCAGGTGTTGGGATCTCAGTAACATTGCTGAAATCCTTGTCAAGAAGATAAAAACTGTCCGCTTCATCAGTATATCTGATTTTGTCTTTTATCTTCGGGGTATACAGCAGAACCGAGCCGTCGGACAGCGGTGCGGCTATTACATAGTAATTATCTACCCTAGTTCTTCCAAAAGCATTTTCGCTTCTGGACGTTACAAGGTCAAACATATCAACCTTTTGGTCGCTCATATTTATTCTGCATATCTCCATTTCATGTTCAAGGTTGGAATCACCCATATCAACGAAGCAATATCCGTTTAAATACCAAAGGTCATTGATAAGGGTATTTTCGTACACAATGGATGCAGTGACATCATACTTTTTGCTTTCAATATCATAGCTACAGATGTCCAGTGTATCGCTTGTAGAGCGGTCTTCTTCAAGTACCTCTTCTGTGGATATACCCTCCTCCTTGGCATAATCAACGGCACTAGTTTTCCAGGATAAAGGTATTATCTCGCCGCTGTCAGACTTTGGATCATAGTCACGAGTGTAATTAAAATATACTTTTTTGCCGTCGATAGCATATCCATTTGTCTTAGAAGTGCTTTGGGCACTTGTAACTCCGACAGCATCATATTCTGCGTCCAGCAACTTATAATAATCGTAGCCATTTGTGTTATCATCAGCAGGAACCTCAGCATCAGCCGGAACATCAGAATCACCAGACGATTCCGAAGCAATATCACTCTCCAGCTTTTCAGCCGCATCGTCTATCTCTTTCACTGTAATGCTTTCATTCTTTTCTTCTGCCTTCGATTCCTTTGAATCATCTTCTTTTCCGCAAGCTGCCATAGATAAACAGATACAAAGTGCAGTTGCCGCAGCAGTGATGGCTCTTAATTTCATTGTTTTTACCTCCTAAAAAATTGTAAATTAAAAAAGTGCGCAGCCGAAACTACGCACCGAAAAATGCATAACTCCGATTGCTGCGACACAACTCGATACTCTCTTACAAAAGCATACGAAAAAGAGCCTGCACTTTTACCTTATGATAAAAGTGTACACTTTTGCTTAAGAGTATATTCAGTTGTGTCGCAAGTATATTATACCACTTTAGTGAAAGTATGTCAATAGCTGAACACGAGCTTTATCATTAACAATCGCCATAAAATCAGATGTTCTGTCATAACAGGGCATCTGTTTTTTGTAGCTTCAATGCCTCTTATTATATGATTTCCGAGAAAAAACTAACATCTTTTACACTATATATTGCAAAGGGACGAAAAACAATCCCGTCAATAAAAGGCGAGTACACATATAGAACTATCTCAGGTCTTAATTGAAAGGTTGTGCAGAGTTTGGCTCTACACAGCCTTTCTTCTTACATAATACTGCTTGAAATCAGCCGTTGCGGTTGCTGTCACGACGTTGAAGCGGAAGTGAATATCCACCTGCTGAGTGCGGTTTGCTCTGCCGCCTTCAGGAGCGTGAACAACGATCCTGTCAACAAGCTCGTGCATGATCTCAGGAGTAAGCTCCGTGAACTCCTCATACTTCTTGACGATACTTACAAAGCTCATCACATCGTTATTCTTCTGCTCCTTGCGGCTGATCGTTTCGGAGAGCTTTGCGGCATCGGCTTTCAGTCGGCTCTGCTCCGCTTCATATCTTGC
>JAGBNQ010000064.1 GCA_017634275.1 Ruminococcus sp.
TTCGTTATGGACGCTTTCGGTTCTGCTCACAGAGCGCACGCATCTACAGCAGGCGTTACAAAGTTTGTAAAGGAAACAGCTGTAGGCTACCTTATGCAGAAGGAGATAAACTTCCTGGGCAACGCAGTTGAGGACCCGGTTCGTCCTTTCGTAGCTATCCTCGGTGGTGCTAAGGTCGCTGACAAGCTCAACGTTATCAATAACCTTATCGAAAAGTGCGATACACTTATCATCGGCGGCGGTATGGCTTATACATTCCTTAAGGCTCAGGGCTTAGAGGTAGGTACATCTCTCGTTGACGATACAAAGCTTGACTACTGCAAGGAAATGATCGAAAAGGCAGCTAAAGCAGGCAAAAAGCTCCTTCTCCCCGTTGATACAACTATTGCTAAGGCTTTCCCCGATCCGATAGATGCTGAGATCGAGGTTTCTGTAGTTGATTCTGACAAGATCCCTGCTGATCAGATGGGTCTTGACATCGGCACAAAGACAGCTGAGCTTTACGCTGAGGCTGTAAAGAGCGCTAAGACTGTTGTTTGGAACGGCCCTATGGGCGTATTTGAGAACCCCATTCTTGCTAAGGGCACAATAGCAGTTGCTAAGAGCCTTGCTGATACCGATGCTACAACTATCATCGGCGGCGGCGACAGCGCAGCAGCAGTTATTCAGCTCGGTTTCTCGGATAAGATGAGCCACATCTCCACAGGCGGCGGTGCATCTCTTGAGTACCTTGAGGGCAAGGTTCTCCCCGGTATTGATGTAATTGCTGACAAGTAATTAAAAAACTTAACAAAGAGGGCAGGCGCTTAAGCGCGGCGGCGGTAAGGCGGTCTTGGCTTTCAAAAAGCTTTGCGCCACCGCTGCAATAATAAAGAATAAATAAAACAGAATAAATAAAGTTTACGGTATCGGCATTATCTGTCTTAGGCAGAAAACGCGCGCGATTAATTATATATTTATCGGCGCAGCCGATACCTCTTTTATTATTTATTCTTTCTTTATTTCTTATTTTAGAGGGCGCGCGGAAAGCATTCCGATAGCTTATTCTTACTTTAGCGCCCTCGCTCATATAGGGTGAGAAAGATGACAAAAAACAGTATCAAATATGCTTTGCTGATATGGCTTGCTTATAACCTTGCGGTGGGTGCGTTTTTCGGGTTTATTTTTATATCCGCCTTTGGAATTCGTGACGGCATCAAGCCCACATACTTGGCTGTCGCGATAATGAACGGGATAGGGCTTATCGCTCTTTTTATATGGTTTTATTTCTACAGCAGAAAAACGGCTGAGGCGGTAAGGATATTTAAAGAGCGCGGCATTTGTGATGACTACATAAATGCGCTCGGCAAGCATTACGGCAAGCTTTCTAACTTGCAGAGGATAAGCCTTGCAAACGCTTACCTCTACCTTAACAGGCTTGATGAGTGCGAGCAGGTGATGAACAGACTGCCCGGCGAGGCGCTTTTGCGCGGGCCTGTGAAGATGTATTACTACAAGACTTATATCTGCCTTTATCTTAATATGGGGCGGTACAGGCAGGCCTGCGACATTTTTGACGCGGCGAGAGATCAGCTTGACAAGTACTTTGCAGGCGAGGGCGCAGGCGGCGCGGCTTATTTTGACGATGCGGCGCTGTGCCTTGCGATAAGGCGAGATTTTTCGGGGGCTGACGGCTACAGACAGCTTGCGCAGGAGGCCGTGGGCGCTGACCCGTCAAAGGCTTATCTGCCGATGATGATAATGGCGGAGCTGTTCATTCTTGACGGGAATTTGCAGGAGGCTGAAAGGGTAGAGCAGTCAGCAAGGGCGATGATTTTTAGTGCCTCGGGCTACAAACACAGCTGGGGGCGTGATTCTTCGCTTTACAGCTTTGAGCATGGTGTAAGGCTTGCACATAAAATGAGAAACGAGCTTTTCGGCGGTTGAGTATTCAAGGTACTAAACAGAATAATAATGGTATCGCTGTGCGGTGAGTTTGCTTATCACCGTGCAGCTTTTTTATTTGGCATAAGGGCAGTGTTGCCTTTATTTTTCTTTTCGGTTTTATGGTAACATATTTTCCTGCAAAATGCAATCGGCAAATGAAACAAATATTCGATAAGGCGATATGCAACAAATATCCTGCCTGCATAATCGGGATCGGTTTTTGTTGACATTCGCTTTGTTATGTGTTATAATTTTATTATGTGAAACTATGTGCTTTTGCCGAAGGGAGAGGTATTGTGATGAGGAGCAAATGTAAGAGCGCTGCGGCTGTTATAGTCTCGGCGGCATTGTCTTTATCGCTTGCCTCGTGTACGCTTACGGGCTTTTCGGTGGAGGGGTCGCTTACAGCGCCTAAGCTGTCAGAGCAGCAAAGCGAGATACACAAGGCACTTATTGAAAGCGTCGGCGGCAGCATAACGCTTAAATATCCGCGTAACGGCGACAACCGCTCGGCATACGTTATTGCGAATATTGATGATGAGCCTGATAACGAGGCGCTCGTTTTCTACCAGTACAGCTCGGCTATAAACGGCTCGGAGGGGATAAGGCTAAACCTCCTTGATACCGATGCGGACGGGAACTGGTACTCGGTAAAGGAGCTTGCAGGTGCAGGGACTGACGTTGACAGAGTTATGATATCCTATGAGGGCGGCAGCAAGACGGCTAATATCGTGGTGGGGTATCAGAATATAGGAATAAGCGACAAAACACTTGAGATCTACAGATACAAAGACAAAAGCTTTGACCGCATAGGCGGCAATAACTACACGCTTTTAGAGGCGGCGGATATTGACGGCGACGGGTTTAAGAATTTTATTACCGTAAGCTCGTTTGTTGACGAAAACGGCTCGCCTGCGGGGGCTTATGCATCGCTTTTGAATATAAAGGATGATGAGATAGAAAACAAGTTCACTATCTCAATGTGCGATAATGTGACGGATTATACCAAAACTACGGTAGGCAGGCTTAAGGATAACTCGGTGGCGGTTTATGTTGACGGGGTAAACTCAAAGGGCGAATTGCAGACAGAGCTGCTTTTCTACAGATACGGCGCACTTCAGGACCCTGTGGCGCAGCGGCAGTCTAAGCTTGCACCCCTTACATCAAGGCAGGCAGGCTATTACTGCGCGGATATCGACTCTGACGGGGTGGTGGAGATACCTCACACGAGCGTTATGAAGGGGTATGAGAATATCTCCCCCGAGGAGCGGCTTTACCGCACCGACTGGCTTATATACAATGATTATTATGAAATGGAGCAGAAGTTCTCGGGCTTTTACTCGCTCTCGGACGGGTATTTCTTCAATTTCCTCTCGCGCTGGGGCACAGAGGTAACTGTCAAGAAGGACGCTGTAACGGGGGAATATGTTTTTTATAAATACACGGGCGACATCTCGGCGGAGATGACAGAGCTTATGAGGATAGCCGCCGAGTCGAAAAATGACAGCGGAAAATATATTGATGACGGCTATGATATTATCACCACAAAGGGGCAGATGGATTATCTTGTAAAGCTGCCCGTAAACCAGCGCGAGGCGCTTATTCCGACATTTGATGATGTAAAAAACAGCTTTTATATATTATAGGCACAAAACGAAAAATCTGAAAGGACGGGAAGAAAAATGAAAAAGGTTCTTGTTTGCGAAGATGAGGATTCTATAAGAGAATTCGTGGTCATCAACCTTAAGCGCAGCGGCTACGAGGTAGTTGACGTAAACTGCGGCGAGGAGGCACTCAGGGTATTCGAGGAAGGCGGCAATTTCGATGTGGCGCTGCTTGATATTATGATGCCCGGCATTGACGGCATGAAGGTGTGCAAGAAGATAAGAGAGAAAAACACCACGATGGGCATAATCATGCTTTCTGCAAAGAGCCAGGAAATGGACAAGATATCATCGCTTATGATAGGCGCTGATGATTACATCACAAAGCCGTTTTCTATATCCGAGCTTATTGCGAGAGTTGACGCGGTTTGCAGGAGAGTGGGAATGTCACACGCAAAGCCCGAGGAGCAGTCACTGCTGACATCGGGACCGTTTACGCTTAACTTAAAGAGCAGGACTGTTTACAAAAACGGCAAGCAGATAGATCTGACACAGGTGGAATACCAGATAATGGAATACTTTTTCAGAAACCAGAATACCGCGCTTGACCGTACATCTATCTTAAACCACATATGGGGCGAGAGCTACTATGGTGATGACAAGATAGTTGACGTAAACATAAGAAGAATAAGAATGAAGATAGAGGACGAGCCGTCAAGCCCGAAATATATTCTGACTATATGGGGCTTTGGCTATAAGTGGAGCGCACAGAATTGAGAGTGGATTTGTCTTGAAGGGATTACACTTAGGAAGAAGGAGCATAACCTCGCACTGGCTGATAAACGGCGTGGGCGTTATAATCGCGGTGCTGCTTATCATAGAGGTGCTTTTGATAGTTTCGATAAGGAGCTATTATTACAGCTCGGTAAGGCAGTATTTAGGCTCTAAGATGAACGTTATCACGGGCTCTATCTTAAATGAGAAGGACACGGCGGTAAACTATAATTCCGAGATACGCTCGCTTGTGGCAGGGTATGATGATAAGGACAAGATAGAGCTTATGGCGATAAAGCAGACGGGGGAAGTGGATATAACCTCATCGGGCTTTAAGCCGACGGAGAGGAGCTTTAAGGACTACGAAAGCGCAAAGGCCTCAAACACGGGCAGCGGCTATGAGGTGTACAGAACTGCTACGGGCGAAAAGGTACTCGCACTCACAAGCGTGTTTTCGGTAAAGGGGTGTGAATACGAGGCACTGAGAATGATAGTATCTTTGCATGAGATAGATTCAAAGATAATAAACTTTGCGATAATCATATCTGTAATATGCGTGCTGATAATACTTATCGTTTTCTTCTCGGGAATGTTCTTTGTAAAGGGAATAGTTCATCCTGTTATAGAGATAGGCGATGTTGCAAGGCAGTACGCTAAGGGCGACTTTTCAAAAAGGCTTGAAAAGCAGACGAATGACGAGCTGGGCGAGCTTTGCGATTCGATAAACTATATGGCTGACGAGCTTTCAAATACCGAGGCTATGAAAAATGAATTCATATCATCGGTATCGCACGAGCTTAGAACGCCGCTCACCGCGATAAAGGGCTGGAGCGAGACTATGATGAGCATTGACGACAGAGAAACGTTTGTCAAGGGAATGCGCGTTATAACCTCGGAAACAGAGCGGCTCTCGCAGATGGTGGAGGAGCTGCTCGATTTCTCGCGCATTCAGGACGGGCGGCTTTATCTGCAAAAGGCTAAAATGGATATTTTAGCAGAGCTGGGTGAAACGGTGCTTATCTATCAGGAAAGGGCAAAATCCTTAGGGATAACGCTCAATTACTACGAGCCTGAGATGCTGCCGTTTATCTACGGCGACAGAAACAGATTAAGGCAGGTATTTATAAACATAGTTGACAACGCGATAAAGTATTCCGACAAGGGGGATACTGTTTCGGTAGAGGCCTATCAGCAGGGGGACAGGATAGTTATATCCGTTTCCGACACGGGAATAGGCATAAGCCGTGAGGATCTGCCGAAGGTAAAGCAGAAATTCTTTAAATCAAACCAGACGCGCCGCGGCTCGGGAATAGGCCTTGCGGTGGCTGACGAGATAATAGCGATGCACGGCGGCACGCTCGATATAAGGAGCGAGGAGGGCGTCGGCACTACTGTTATTATGGAGCTGCCCTTTATTGATGAGGGAAATAACAAAAATGACAAGAACGAAAATGTAAATGTTGAGATCATTTCAACCGAGAGCAATACTGACAAAGATATATAGAACGTGAGGACAAGGAAATGAGCAAGCAGAACCCGAATGAGAAATTCAAGGCCAAAACGGGCGGACAGGCGGTAATAGAGGGCGTAATGATGCGCGGAGTTGAAAAAGAGGCTATGGCGTGCAGGCTGCCGAGCGGCGAGATAGACCTTGAGGTATGGGATTTAAAATACAGCGCCAAAAATCTGCCCTTTTACAGAAAGGTGCCATTTCTGCGAGGAATATTCAATTTTCTTGACAGCCTGATAGACGGCTACAAGTGCCTTTCAAAGTCGGCAGACAAGCAGATGACCGACGATGACGAGGAGGAACTTTCAAAATTCGAGCAATGGCTCACCGATAAGTTAGGCGACAAGCTCATGCCCGTTGTATCGGTCATTTCAATGATATTCGGTGTAGGGCTTGCGCTTGTTTTGTTTATGCTTTTCCCTGCATTTATCTCAAAGCTTATTGATAAATATATCATTTCACTTTCGCCGTTTGCGAAAAACTGCATTGAGGGCGTGCTGAAGATATCGATTTTCTTAGCCTACACAAAGCTCACTTCACTCATGTCGGACATTGCAACGACCTACTGCTACCACGGGGCTGAACACAAGACGATAGCCTGCTACGAGAGCGGTGAGGAATTGAATGTAGAGAATGTAAAAAAACAGATACGCTTTCACCCGAGGTGCGGAACGAGCTTTATTTTCCTGGTGCTGTTTATAAGCATATTCGTATTTACGGTAGTGGGCGTGCCGTGGGATAATATATTTGTGAGAATGGGCTTTAAGCTTTTGCTGCTTCCCGTGATAGTGGGGATAGCCTACGAGCTTATAAGGCTTGCAGGCAGGCATGATAATATTATTACCCGTATAATCTCAGCGCCCGGCTTATGGGTGCAGAGGATAACCACGAGCGAGCCGAATGACGGGCAGATAGAGTGCGCGATAGCGGCGCTCAAAGCCGTTATCCCCGAGGACGGCGAGGAGGACAGATGGTGATAACTCCAAAGAAGATGTATTCACTTGCCTGTGAGTGGCTTAAGGATAACGACATAGAAAACGCCGAATTTGACGCTTCGCAGCTTTTTGAAAAAGCCTTCGGTTTTAAGGAAAGCTCGCCAAAGGCCGAGGAGATGAGCGACAGTTCGTACTTTCACGAGCTGGTGACCGCCCGCTCATGGGGTTGGCCGCTGCAATATCTCTTGGGCGAGTGGGAGTTTTACGGAATACCCCTTAAGGTCGGTCAGGGCGTTCTAATCCCGAGGCAGGATACCGAAACGCTGGTCGAAACGGTCATTTGCAAAAACAGAAACGTTGACCCCGTGATAATCGACCTCTGCTCGGGAAGCGGGTGTATAGCCTTAGCGCTTGAGCATGAGCTTAAGGCGGGGGATATCTATGCAGTTGAAAAAAGCGAAGCGGCGGCGCAGTATCTTAAGGAAAATATCGCCCTGAATAATTCTGAGGTAAAAGCAGTAGTCGGCGACTGCCTTGATAAAGGGATAATACAAAGCCTGCCGAAGGCCGATATAATAGTATGCAACCCGCCCTACCTGACAAGTGAGGATATGAAGAATTTGCAGCGTGAGGTGACCTATGAGCCCGAGGAGGCGCTTTTCGGCGGCGAGGACGGGCTTGATTTTTACCGTGACATCACAAGGAGCTATAAAACAAGGCTGTGCCACAACGGGATGCTTGCCTTTGAGGTCGGCTATACGCAGGCTGAGGAGGTAATGGAAATTCTCATTCAGGCAGGCTTTGAGGACGTAAGGGCTTATGAGGATTACTGCGGAGTTAAGCGCGTTGTGATAGGCTTTTACACAGAGAAAGGGAATGTAAAGGTATACTGATATACAAAAATACGGACAGTTAGCAAAATTTCGCTACTGTCCAAAAAAAGTTACCCACTTTTTGTGATAATATGCTATAATATAAATGAAGTCAGGGAAGGACTGACAAAAACGAACGAAAGGCGGTCATTAAAATGGCGATAGACAAGAAGAAAAAGGAAAAAGAAAAGGTAGTTAAGATAACAGATGAGGCTGAAAAGAAAAAGGCGCTTGACACGGCGATAGCGGCTATAGAAAAGCAGTTCGGAAAGGGCGCTATAATGCGTCTCGGTGAGGACAAGGCTATGGACGTTGACGCTATTTCAACGGGCTCGATGACACTTGATATGGCACTCGGCATAGGCGGTGTTCCGAGGGGGCGTATCGTTGAGATATACGGGCCTGAATCCTCGGGTAAGACGACTGTTGCGCTACACGTTGTAGCCGAGGCACAAAAGCTCGGCGGAAATGTAGCCTTTATCGACGTTGAACACGCGCTTGACCCCGTTTATGCGAGAAAGCTCGGTGTTGACATTGACAATATGCTCGTTTCGCAGCCCGACTGCGGTGAGGACGCGCTGTCGATAGCTGAGTATCTCGCAAGGTCGGGGGCGGTAGACGTTATCGTTCTCGACTCGGTAGCGGCAATGGTAACAAAGGCCGAGATAGACGGCGAAATGGGTGATGCACACGTCGGACAGCTCGCAAGGCTTATGAGCCAGGCTATGAGAAAGCTGACATCGGTAATAAGCAAATCAAACTGCGTAGCGATATTCATAAACCAGATAAGAGAAAAGATAGGCGTTATGTACGGCAACCCCGAGACTACCCCGGGCGGAAGAGCGCTCAAATTCTACGCATCGGTAAGAATTGAGGTAAGAAGGGGCGAGCAGATAAAGGACGGCTCGGAGGTCATAGGAAACAGAACAAGGTGCAAGGTAGTAAAGAACAAGGTAGCACCGCCGTTCAAGGAGGCTGAATTTGACCTGCTCTACGGCAAGGGCGTTTCAAAGGTCGGTGAGATACTTGACGCAGGCGTTGAGCTTGGCATCGTCAAGAAGGGCGGCGCATGGTTCAGCTACAATGAGAACAAGCTCGGTCAGGGCAGAGAAAATTCAAAGGATTTCCTGCTGGAGCATGAGGATATAATGAACGAGATACTTGAAAAGATAAAGGAGCAGACTGTTGACACCGACGACCTGGTAGCTCCCTCAAACGAGAAGAAGACAGAGCTTGAAGAGCGCGCGGAGGCTGCGGCTGAAAGTGCCAAAAAGAATGATGACGCACCTGCTGCAAGAGGCGGCAAGAAAATGGACGTAACTATTTCGGCGGACGAGAATTTTGAGGAGTTCTCACCCGTTGATGTATGACGGTATAATGCTTTTTAGGGGGTGAGCGTATGCCCTTGATAACAGATATCGCCCCCTACAAGGGCAGCACGATAAGGATAGACCTTGACGAGGGCGAGCCGCTTTTTATAAACTCGGAGATAGTTTACTCCTTTAACCTCAAAAAAGGAATGAGCCTGCCGCAGAGTGCCATTGAGCAGCTTATCCACGATAACGAGCTTAGAAAGGCTAAAGAGCGCGGCCTATATTTAATGGACTATGCCGACAATACCTACGCAGGGCTTTTTAAAAAGCTGCAAAAGAATTACAGCGACGATATCTGCTATGAGGTGTGCGACAAGCTTTCCGAGATAGGTGTTATAAATGACAGGCGGTATGCCGCGAATTTTGCAAGAAAGCTTATAGAGGTCAAGCTTATGGGGCGCTACCGTGCGGTGCAGGAGATGAAACAAAAGGGGCTTACAAAAAGCGTTATTGAAGATGCGCTTGAACCCTATGAGGACGGATACCGCGAAAGGCTAAGAGAGCTTATAGAGAAAAAATACATGAAAAAGCTTGATTTTGAGGACAGAAACAGAAAGGTGACTGCTGCTTTGGTAAGGTATGGGTACAGCTTTGACGATATCAAGGCGGTGCTTAGGGAGATAGGGGAGGAGATAGAGGAAGAATAGCCCCTGCGCACTAAGCGAGGGCGCGTTAAAGAAGTACTATTTATCATAAAGCCTTGCGCGCGCCCTCTAAAATAAGAAATAAAGAAAGAATAAAGAATAAATAATAATAGAGGTATCGGCTGCGCCGATAGATCTAAAATAAATCGCGCGCGTTTTCTGCCTAATGCAGATAATGCTGATACCTTAACTATTATTTATTAATATGGTTATCCCTTTGACACACCAAAGACAAATCGCCTTAATACGGTGTGCTAAGCAGGGGCGACCCCACCCCGATGTTTTCCGCCGCAGGCGGATAATATCCCCTCTTCCCCTTACGAAGGGGAGGGGGCTATGGCAAGCCGCTTTTATAGCAACGACCCTATTTGCTTGCAAAAATGTGGTGTGTCAGGTATATAACCATAATACTAATTACACTACAGTTCTCGTTTACAAATAGTTTACATATAATCAATGATGTCATACACCTTTTCATTACACAACCTCCGAAATATACTAATTAATAATTGTAACATTATTTACGGTTAGTGTCAATCCTCAAAGTGGAATGGTTTCTGTCAATTATGTTTTCCTGTAAATATCACATCATGTTTTCCTGTAAATATCACATCATCTATTGACATCATATTAAGAATTTGGTATAATAAACTTGTGGCATGGGGACGGCACCCATAGAATAAAACAGAGGTCACAAAACTGAATATTTACATTTGTTGCAAGGGGGGCTGACACCCATAGAGAAAAACGTTATTGTAACGGACGTGAATGGACGAATAATAGGCGCTACCTACCCGAAAAGGGCTAAGGGGCTTGTTAAAAAAGGTCGGGCGGAGTATACCGACGACCATACCATACGTCTGAGATTTACTCACGAACCGACCGTAGATACTGATACGGAGGAATCAAAAATGAGTAAAGTAATAGAATTTAATGCAAGAGAATTTAGGTTTGACGAGACTTGCCAGTCACTTGACGGCAACGAAGTCAATGCAGGAATGAAAGTCTATGTTACCATGAGTTTCGGAAATACCGAGGTTTGGGAGATTGGTGACTGGAGCTGGACGTGGTCTCAGATAAGGCGTGACATAAAGCTTGAGAAAAACACCGATTACGTTTTCCGTTTCGCTATGGAGGGCGGTGTGTGCGACACAGATAACGCAGTTACCATAGCTCACATAGCTCCGAAAAGAGAGTGGGAGGATCGTTACAGCTACCTTCTCGACCACAACAAGTTCATGCCTCTTATCTGCAAGCAGGACGGGAAAGATCTGCTGCGTATCTTTGAACTGCCGTTCAACACCGGAGAGGACGAAGAATGGATAATCTATCTTGTCGCTCAGCACGCTGTAACAAGATATTTTGCGCCTGTGGATATTTCGCTGATCGAGGATATGCCCGATGTTTCGTATGATGACTGGTGGGCAGAGTGTCAGCGTAATAAGCAGGCAGATGTCGAGTGGAGCCATGATGAAAATATCGCTCTTCCCGATTTTTTGCAAAAAATAAAGAGTTTTGAAAAGATAATAGACAAATTATGAGAAAAATATCCGGAAACTTGATGACATCTTCGGCAATACCGAGATTTCGGATAGCGACACATAATTACAGTCACAAACTTCACTATCGGATGATCTTGCATAAGGGCTTTACTTGAATAATTACAAAGGCGCAGGCTTTCGGGTCTGCGCTTTTTTTGTGATAGTTAGTTTCATTGCTCGTACACGGAATTTTTCCATGCCTGTGCAAAAAGCTTGACAAAACGAGGAAAATGCTGTATAATATTATTTTGAGATATTGTCTAAAAAATAATTTAGGAGTTGATTAATATGGCAGAGAACAAGGGCCGTACAGTATCTAAGGCAGGCTATGCGAAATTGCAGGAGGATCTTGAATACCTCGTTACCGTCAGAAGAAGTGAGGTAGCTCAAAAGCTTAAAGAGGCAAGAAGTTTCGGTGACTTATCAGAGAACGCTGAGTACGATGAGGCTAAAAACGACCAGGCTATACTTGAGGCAAGGATAAATGAGCTTGAATACATCATTGCTAATGCCAACGTTGTTGATGATGATGACATCTCTGTTGACGAGATAGGTGTAGGCTCGGTAATAAAGCTGCGTGATCTGGAGCTTGATGAGATAGAGGATCTTCAGATAGTTGGTTCGACTGAGTCTGACCCTGACAATGGAAAGATCTCCGACGAGTCGCCTATAGGCAGAGCAGCTATCGGCAAGAAGGTCGGTGAGGTATTTGAGGTCGAGGCACCTATGGGAACTATCAAGTTCGAGGTAATAGACATTTCTAAGTAATTAAGGGACAGGTGTATAAAACAAATGAGTGAAGAAAAGAATATTCAGAACGCTCCCGAGGAGGCAGAGGAGCTTACTGCCGAGCAGGTAAACGGACTAAGGCAGGTAAGGATAGACAAGCTAAACGAATTAAAGGCGCAGGGGAGAGACCCCTTTGAGATAACAAAGTATGACGTAACATCGAGCTGCGAGGCTGCAAGGGAGGCTTACGAAAAGCTTGAAGGTGAGCTTAAGGCGCAGGCAGGCGATGACGAGGAAAAGCTTAAGGAGCTTTTAGAGGCTAACAGGGTAGAGGTATCTATCGCAGGGCGCGTAATGTCAAGAAGGCTTATGGGCAAGGCAGGCTTTTTAGACCTGAGAGACAAGTCGGGCAAGATACAGTCATATGTAAGGCGCGATGATGTTGGAGTAGAGGCTTTTCAGGATTACAAGAAGGGCGACATTGGCGACATCATAGGCATAAAGGGCTTTGTTTTCAGGACGAGAATGGGCGAGATATCCGTTCACGCGCAGGAGATAACGCTCCTTTCAAAGTCACTTTTACCGCTACCCGAGAAATGGCACGGCCTTAAGGATCAGGACACACGCTACAGGCAGCGCTACACCGACCTTATCTGCAACCCCGAGGTAAAGGACACATTCATAAAGCGCTCGAAGATAATCTCGGCTATTAGAAGATACCTTGACGACCTCGGCTTTATGGAGGTAGAGACACCCATGCTCGTTTCAAATGCGGGCGGTGCGGCTGCAAGGCCTTTTGAAACGCATTACAACGCATTAAACGAAGACGTAAAGCTGAGAATTTCGTTAGAGCTTTATCTTAAGAGGCTCATCGTAGGCGGCTTAGAGCGCGTTTACGAGATAGGGAGAGTCTTCAGAAACGAGGGTGTTGATGCAAGGCACAACCCTGAGTTTACGCTAATGGAGCTTTATCAGGCATACACCGATTATCACGGCATGATGGACTTGACGGAGAATATGTTCCGCTATCTTGCGCAGACTGTATGCGGAACAACAAAGATAACCTACGGCGAGAATGAAATGGACTTAGGCAAGCCGTTTGAAAGGCTCACAATGGTTGAGGCTGTTAAGAAATACTCGGGCGTTGATTTTGCGCAGATAAGAGATCTTGACGCGGCAAGGGCTGCTGCAAAGGAGCATCACATTGAATTTGAAGAAAGGCACAAGAGGGGCGACATTCTCAATTTATTCTTTGAGGAATTTGTTGAGAGTCATCTCATTCAGCCGACATTCATTATGGATCACCCGATAGAGATATCGCCCTTGACAAAGAAAAAGCCCGATGACCCAGATCACGTTGAGAGATTTGAGTTATTTATGAACGGCTGGGAGATGTGCAACGCATACTCAGAGCTTAATGACCCGATAGACCAGCGCGAGCGTTTCAAGGCACAGGAGGAGGCTCTCTCGCAGGGTGACGAGGAGGCAAACCGCACCGACGAGGATTTCCTGCGTGCGCTTGAAATAGGTATGCCCCCGACAGGCGGTATAGGTTACGGCATTGACAGACTTGTTATGCTGCTTACCAATTCGCCTGCGATAAGGGATGTGCTGTTGTTCCCGACGATGAAGAGCTTAGACTAAAAAATGGCGTAAATACGCAGGTTTTGTGACCTGATGGACGAGATTTACGACCGATTTACGACCAATTTGTTTAGAGGACACGTTTGATATGAAACAGAATACCGAAGCTGACGAGGAAAAGTCGGCTTCGGTTTTTTCTTTACAATTATTGAAAAATGTGTTATTATAGTATATAATCCTATTGAATTTATGCAAGATACAGAGCGAGGTGAATTAAATTGTCCTTAATAATTTCCGTCTGCGATGACGATCCGTCACAGCTTAGCTCACTGCGAGCAATGCTAACTGAATGGAATCAGGCTACAAGGATAATCGAATACACATCCGCCGAGCAATATAAGCTGCTCATAACGTACACTTGCCAGCCGAATCAATCAAAAATACTAAAGCCTTCTCGCAATTAGAGAAGGCTTTCTTACTGTCATTGCCTAATTCTCATTTTGCATTGTCATAAAGCGTATTCATTACTGCATAGTTCAATTGCGTTTTCAGAATTTGATTTGTTTTTTTGAAGTGCCACAAACAGCACCTTAGGGAGCTCGTAAATACGCTGGCTTTGTAACTTAGCTAGGCGTGATTCACGACCAAATGTTTAATATGTACTTTACCTTGTAAATCAAAATACCAAAGCTGTTAGGAAATGCTGACCTCAGTTTTTCTATATCACAAATATGGAGAATTAGAATCTTTTATAGTGATTTTACTTATATTAAACCCATTGCTTAGGAGAAATAAGCGTAATTCGTAATCATTAATATCTGCTTTTGGACCAATGACTATTTCGTTGATTAGTTCATTGTTTAACGAAGAAAAATCCAAGTCTAAGTATGATATTAGTTTTGTATCTGTATGCATAAATTCTAATTTTCCTCTTTTGATTCCATTATATTCCTTTTGATATAAAGCTGGTTCCATCATCCTATCATAAAAATACTCGATATTGTTTTTATTGTAGTCTTTTAGATTCTTTATTCTTCCAAATGGATAGTAGACTAATCTCCATTCTCTTTCTTCCCTAAATGAGTTGTGCTTATAAAAAACAGAATTATAAACGATTTGATTAGATAAATCATATAGAGCGTTTTCATAATCAGTAATTATAGAATTTCTATGGTTTTGGTTTTCAATAAATGATAGTTTATCTATAATATGAGAGTACATTTTATTGCATGTCGAACTAATATCGTAGTAAACTTGTCCGAATTTCATATGATTTGTTTCATTGATATTAAAAAAACATTCTGTATTAAACCCTATTGCTACGCCCTTACCATTATCTGAGTACGCCCGCCACTGACTTAACAAATCATTATCTTCTGAAAAACATACAGCATAATAAATAAGACTTTCATTTAGTATTGATTTAGACAATAAGTATTCAAAATCGATTCTGTTGAAAACTTCTGCAATTTCGTATTCTTTATTTTTGCTATAATCATTGCATGCTTTAATAAATGTATCTTTAAATGACTTATAACAGTATCTTATTTCGAGTTTATCATTTGATTTTTGTATATTGGTCATTCTTAATGATTTATTATTGATGATTTTGCAGAATGTGTCTAGACTGCAATAGTGGTATACTTTATTCGGGACTTTTAGTTCCATTTTTATCCTCCTAAATTATGATTTGAACAAGAAAGTGTTATTTTTGTCTATTTATGCTTAGCCGGTTTAGTTTCTGTTTTCCATTTTAGTTTTCCTCCTCCGCCATTTTTTCAAGTGCTCTGTAATCGACTTTGCCTGCCGCTGTCAAAGGCATACTTTCCCTGAACGCATACTTGTCCGGCAAGCTATATGCCGGCAGTTCTGCGGCGCAAAGCTCTCTCAGCTCACGCTCTATGCTCTCGTTCTGCGAACGATACTGCTCTTTCAGAACAACATGTGCTGTCAGCTTGACCTCGGCTTCATCGCCCGGCTGTTTCACCACACAGGACACCTCCACCGCCTTGTGACTGTCAAGGAGCTTTTCCACACGGTCAGGGAAAATCTTGCTGACCATTCCGTCCTTTTCGGTAAGGATAATTCGCTTGATACGCCCGGTAATGTAAACTGCGCCCTCCTCGGTGATATAGCCAAGGTCGCCTGTGTGGAACCACTTTTTGCCGTCAGCATGGGTCTTAACTACTTCTGCGGTGGCCTCGGGATTGTTTAGATAGCCGAGCATAAGGTATGGGGTGTTTATGCAGATCTCGCCGATCTCGTTATATTTCATTTCTTGGTATGTATCAGATGCAAAAGCGGAAATAATGATTCTGCTAAGCGGATAGCCTACGCTTCCGAGGAATTTTCTTTTATAGTTTCCACATGCCATTGAAGAAACTTCTGTGAGTCCGTAACCATTCATAAGCATATGACCCGGAGCAACACCTTGTTTTAAAAGAATATGATTCAATCTTTTTTCAAACTCAATCGTCATTCCATCACCACCAGAACAGATATCTTTTATAAATGACAAATCCGACTTTATAAACGATTTATCCTTAACTAAGTATTCGAGGTAGAGTGGTACAGAAGATACATAATTGATATGATGTTTTAATATGATTTTAGGAACCTTCTCGGCGTCAACCTTTGGGAGTAATACAGTTTCAATACCTAAATATAGAGGAATATGTGCATTTAATAGAAAGCCATAGACCACAAAAGGTACAACAGTATTTAAAAGTGTATCTCCTGTATCATTTAAGAAAATATATTTATCCTCGTGGGTTATTCCATTTAAGCCTTCATCACACAGCATGACCCCCTTGGGCTCGCCAGTAGTACCGCCCGTATGTGCAAGATAAGAAAATCTATTCGGCACGAACTTAAAGACCTTAACAGGCGGCTGACCCTCGGCAAGGGCAACAAAATCCTTCCAAGACATGAAATCCTCGCATTTTTGCACCTTCGTTTTCAGCTTGAACACCGTCTTGATATGCAGCGGCATACTCTCCGCAAGGCTCATATTCACCACCGTTTTCACACCCGTCTGCGGCAGAGCCTTGATGATCTTGTCATTGAACAGGTCGAGAGCGATAAACACTTTCGACTTTGCCTCGTTAAGATAATGAACCAGCTCCTGTTCGCCAGCCAGCACACTAATGAGGTTTATCACCGCACCGATCTTGCTGCAAGCATAGGCAACGTAGAACGTCTCGGGCGCAGAAAGACCCATTATCGTAACGATTTCCCCCGGCTTGACGCCCAGCCGCAGCAGCGCCCTCGCACAGCGGTCGATCTCGTAAAACAGCCGCCCGTATGTAATGCGCCTGCCGAAATAGTTGAAAGCGAAATCGCTCTTGTGATCTTTATTAGCATCGTAGATCATGCGGTAAAGTGTTTTCTGCGGCAAGGGCTTGTCCGCAAGGCTTTCCGTGTAGTATTTCAGCCACGGCTTGTCTATCGACGGGAAGCCTGTCATGTTTTTGGTTTGCATTTTAGTTTTCCTCCAATATCATTTCAGCTAATTTACGGTAGTCTATCTTACTGACTTTTGTCAGCGGAAAGCTGTCTATTATTAAAATCCTGTCGGGTCTGTAAACCTCGCCAAGCTCATTTTCGCAGAATATGTGCACCTTGTCTATGAGCTCTTTTTGCGACATAGCTTTATCGGCAGGTATAATGAAAACATAAGTCAGCTGCTCTGTACCGATTATTCTTGGCACTATGACGCAGTTTTCTATATACGGGCAATTCATTAAACGACGCTCGGCATCAGGACAAAATACTTTCTTGACACCGTTTTGCCAATACTTTACATAGTACCTTTTTAGCCTACCACAAAGGTGGATAAAGCCGTCGCTGTCAATGAAGCCGAGGTCTCCTGTGTGAATCCACAACTTGCCGTCATCGTGGCGGCGTATCACATTTTCGGTTTCATCGGGATTATTAACATAGCCCCTCATCATTGAGGGGGAAAGAATACATAGCTCGCCCTCTTCATCATACTTAAGTTCCATACCGGTGTCAATATCAAAAGCTGCTACTACATTTTTTACAAAAGGAGTTCCTACTGTACCAAATTTATGTACTGATTTGCTATTGCAAGAAACGGCTGCGCAAACCTCACTCATACCATATCCGTTCATAAGCGGATATCTGCAATGTTGTTGTTTTAAATAGGTATTTACTTTCTTTTCAACCGACGGTGGCAGGGTATCTCCTCCAGTAACAGGTTCAACTAAAAACGACAGATCAAGCTCCCTTCCAGTCTTTGCAAGCTCATTCCATGCATTTGGAACGCTCGCTATGTGATTTGGTTTCATCTTCACAAGCTGTTCCAATGAATCCGACATCGGCAGTCTAAGCAATATCCTCATACCAATCATCAAAGGTATTTGCAATGCGCAGGATACTCCGTATGCTATAAATAGCGGTAAGACCTCAGCCCAGGTGTCCTTTTTATCAAGGTCGGAACTTCCATTAATGTATTGCCAAGCTGTAGCAACAATGCTGTAATTTGTTAGTTGAACTCCCTTTGAGCCGCCTGTAGTTCCGCCGGTATATAGAATAACCGCAACATTATCGGCATTATTGCTTACTCTGTATTTTTTCTTTTTTGACTGAAATGCTTTCCAGCTGATAAATCTATTATCATTTACGAGTGGAACATTTTTAACTTTTCTAAAAATTGAAGCACCTACTCTTTGAACTACAGACATTGATGATTTAAGGTCAGCAACTATGACCTTTTTGATTGATGTTTTTTTAATTATGGATAATATCTTATCCTGAAACATATCGAGGGTAAACATATATTTTGTATTGCAAAGGTTTACGTCATGCAATAGTTCACCAAGTGGGGAGACCGGGCAGAGCATATTTGCTTGCGCTCCTATCATATTCAGTGCATATAGCAAGTAAATTGTCTCAGGAGTATTAAGCATACAAACAGAAACAGTATCGCCTTTTTTTATATTTAATGCACTCAAAGAAGCAGCTGTCAGCTTGATGTTTTTAAACAGTTCTCTATAAGTTATCCTTTTGCCATAGAAGTCAAATGCAACATTGTCAAGATTATCCTCATTGTTCACTCTGATAGCTTCGTAAATACTGCATTTTGGTATTTCTGCATTTATTGATTCCTTGCTGTAGTATTTCAGCCACGGTTTGTCTATCGACGGGTAGCCTGTTAGATTTTTGTTTTCCATTTTAGTTTTCCTCCTCTGCCATTTTCTCCAGCGCCCTGTAATCTACCTTGCCCGCCCTCGTCAGCGGGAAGCTCTCAACGAACCTGTATTCATCAGGTACATGGCTTTCTGGCAGATTCTCTCGGCACAGCTTGTCCAGTTCGTCTTTTACAGTTTCTGAATTGACTGTTTTTTCTTTGAGTATTATGTATGCTATCGAGCTGTATCCGATTGCATCATCTTTCTTTCCTACAACACAACAGCCTTTAACATACTTGCTTTTTTCAAGCGTTTCTTCAATTCTCATAGGGTAAACTCTTACAACTGCTTCATCACATTTTCTCCAATATATTCTTTTTATTCTTCCTGTGATTGTTAATTCTCCATCCTCAGATATTTTTCCTAAGTCACCAGTTCGAAGCCATTTGATACCATTTTGTTCATAGATAATCTCATTCGTATCTTTTAAATTATGATAATATCCTAACATCATTGTAGGCGTACAAATAACTATTTCTCCGGTTTCATTATATGCACATTCTTCTTTTGAATCAGGATTAATAATTTTGATTATATTTTTAGCATATGTGATGAGCTTATCAATTTTATGTGTCACTGTACATATTGCACCGGCTGCTTCTGTCATTCCATATCCATTTATAACTCCATATCGTGCGCCATGAGTTTTTAGAAAAGAATTCACTTGTTTTTGCCATTCTTTTGTTGTGCTTTCTCCACCATAAATCATAGAACATACAAAAGATAAATCCATATTCTTTAATTGTTTGTTTTCCATAATTGAATTAATATGTAGAGGACCACAACAAAAATGGTTTGGTCTATATTGTATAATGAGTTTAGGCATATTTTGAGGATTCGGATCAGGACTAAGTATAACTTCTACTCCATTACACAATGGCATATGTGTACAAGCAAATGCTCCAAAAGCCAGAAATGGTGGTAGTACATTTAAAAAACTATGTTCTCTTTTTATATAAAATACATCACCAGAATCAACATAGTGAGATGAAAAAGAATTTGCCGCATTGTTTGATATCATAACACCTTTAGGCGTTCCTGTTGTTCCACCTGTATACATTATCAAAGCCATAGCCTCACAGTCTATTTCAACAGGCTCAAAAACCTTTCCCTCGCCCAACGTTAGAAATTCCTTCCACTTTATCGACATATCGTTTAGCTTCGGGTGCTTCTGTTTCAGGCTCGCTGCAGCTTTTATTGCTGTCGGCATTGAGTATTCAATCGGTATGGAAACTATCCTTTCGACTTTGGTTTCCTTCGCGGCTTCGACAATCAGCTCATACGCCATTTCAACGGCAAACACCAGCTTGCTGTCTGTTGAAGCGAGCTGCTCGTGCAAATCCTGAACAGGCGAGGTCAGCCCAAGCATATTGCTCACCGCCCCGACTTTATTTATGGCGTAAA
>JAGBNQ010000065.1 GCA_017634275.1 Ruminococcus sp.
ATTTTATCAGAACCTGCATTCTCAAAGAGAACGTTCTTTCTGAAATGAACAAAGTCCTCGACAAGATAAACAAGGACGAGGACAGCTTTGTTCAGACAACAATGGAGAGCAAGACCGCCGACCATTTAAAGGAGGTCAAGCAGGCGAAAGAGACGATAGCCAAGTCCGAAAAACGAATAACCGAGCTTGATAAGCTGTTCACAAGGCTTTATGAGGACAATGTGTCGGGGAAGATCACTGACGATCGTTTTGAGGTGATGTCCAAAAGCTACGAATCCGAGCAAAAGCAGCTCAAAACGAGCGTTGCTGAGTTACAGAAATTCGTGGAAACGAAAGAACAGCAGAACGATGACATCAGCAGCTTTATGAAGATCGTGAGCAAATATGAGCATTTGACAGACATCACTCCGGAACAGATGCACGAGCTGATCGAGCGGATAGAAGTACACGCCCCCGACAAGTCGAGCGGACATCGGCAGCAGAAGGTGGATATTTATTTCAGGTTCCGAGTTGCCTGCTCCTCGGCGGTGCTTGACCGACGGGATCACCAAAAAAAGAAAAAGGCTGCGTAGAGCGTTTCTACGCAACCTTTTGAGCGTGAAGTGAATACTTCTTTTGGGATACCCGGCTAAAGCCAGGAGCGTTTTTTATATCAGATCATGTCATATTTCTTAAGAAGGTTCTGTATTTTTTCGTGGGGGTCAATAACTTCGGATATCGACATATCGTGGTTGAGCGTTGTGATAAAGTAAGCTATGTACTTAGCACAGTCTACCTCGTAGAACCAGGGCTTAGCTAAAAGCTCAGGTGAGCGGTAGGTGAGGTTTGTACCGAATACTCCGTCTATCACGCCGTCAGCATACATCTTGTCAAATTTCTCAAAGCCGTTTGTGAATATAGCATATGTAGCGTAGCAGTAGATCTTTCCTGCGTTTCTCTTTTTAAGCTCAGCCGCGACCTCAAGCATACTCTCGCCCGAGGAGATGATGTCGTCTGCTATGAATATATCCTTGCCCGTAACATCATTGCCCATGTATTCGTGAGCAACTATCGGGTTTCTGCCGTTTACGACTATCGAGTAATCACGCCTCTTGTAGAACATACCCATGTCAACACCCAAGACTGATGCGTAGTACATATTTCTGTTTATAGCGCCCTCATCGGGGGAAACTATCATGAAATGCTCCTTGTTGGGCTTGAAGTCCTTTAAATTCTTGAACATTGACTTCAATACCTGATAAGAGGGGATAATGTTGTCAAAGCCCATAAGCGGAACAGCGTTCTGAACTCTCGGGTCATGTGCATCAAAGGTCAGTACATTGGCAACACCCATTGACTGCAGCTCCTGCAAAGCAACTGCGCAGTCAAGGCTCTCACGGTAGTTTCTTCTGTGCTGTCTGCCGCCGTAGAGCGAGGGCATTATGATATTTATTCTGTGCGCCTTGCCGCTTGCCGCCTGGATTATTCTCTTAAGATCCTGATAGTGGTCATCGGGCGACATCCAGTTCTCATGCCCAAAGTAATCATACTTTATGCTGTAGTTGCCCATATCGCAGAGGATAAAGAGATCGTTTCCCCTGATAGTCTGCTTGATAAGCCCCTTTCCGTCACCCGAAGAGAACCTCGGGCAGTCAGCCTCAACAAGGAAGGTGTCATAGTTGTAGCCTGCCTCTGTAGCCCACTGTGTAAGGTAGGAATTGACCTTCTCGCCAAGCTCGCTTGCGCCCTTCATAGCAATAAGCCCTAAGGGGGCAACTCTTGTCTGAACGTCAAAAAGTACCTTCTTTTCATTTTGAATTGACATAAATCTACCTCCGTCTATAAATATCTATTGCTATTATACTATAAATTGACACGGTTTACAATAGCTTACCCCTTAAGTTTACATTTTTTTATTGATTTTTGGCATTTTATCAAAATAATAAACTATTTTGAGCAAAATTTTGCTTTATTAGTTCATAATCCGCCTCGCAAAATTAAAAATATATAAATGTAGAGCAAAAACTCTTGATATTTTTTCCTTTTTATTATATAATAGAATTGATAAACTATGTAGTAAGAAGGAGAAATATTATTATGACAAAGGCAATGAGGTTTTTTAACAGCATCAAGGATAAGCGCGTAGCCTTCATAGGCGTAGGCGTTTCGCATAATGACCTTATCAAGCTCTTTTTGACAAAGGGCATAAATGTCGTCATCTGCGATAAAAAGAGCGAGGACGAGTTTGACGAAACGCTTTATGAGGAGTTTTCCGCAAGGGGCGCTGAGTTTTCTCTGGGTGAGAATTATCTTGATGAGATTTTTAACTGCGATATAGTTTACCGTACCCCCGGCTTTTACTTTAATAACGAAACACTAACTAAGGCAAGGCAGGCAGGTGTTATAATCACAAGCGAAATGGAAACGTTTTTCGATATCTGCCCCTGCAAGATATATGCTATGACCGGCTCTGACGGCAAGACCACAACCACTACCCTCATAAGCGAGTTTTTAAAGGCCGAGGGCAACCGCGTTCATTTAGGCGGCAATATCGGCAAGGCACTTTTGCCTATAGTTGAAACTATCGCCGATACCGATATCGCGGTAGTCGAGCTTTCGAGCTTTCAGCTCATATCAATGCGCGAGTCGCCCGATGTTGCAGGCATCACAAATATTACCCCGAACCACTTAAACGTCCACGGAACTATGGAGGAGTATATCGAGGCTAAGACCAATATCCTAAGGCATCAGAATGCTTTTTCAAGAACAGTCCTCTCCTATGATAATCAGACGACTAAAGACTTAGCTCCGCTTGTAAGGGGAAGGCTCAGCTATTTCTCGCGCTATGAAAAGCCCGAGTGCGGCGCATTTCTGCGTGAGGACGGAATGCTTTGCTATAACCACTACGGCAAGGTTACGGAATATGTAAATAAGGCAGATATCCGTATCCCGGGAATGCATAATGTCGAGAATTACCTTACAGCTATAGCTATGACCTACGGCGATGTCAAGCCCGAAACAGTAGCTAAGGTCGCAAAGGAATTCGGCGGTGTTGAGCATAGGATAGAATTTGTCCGCGAGCTTGACGGCGTTAAGTATTATAATGACTCTATCGCATCGAGCCCGACAAGGGTATTGGCAGGACTCAGGAGCTTTGAGCAAAAGCTTATCCTCATTCAGGGCGGCTCTGATAAGGGCATTTCCTTTGAGCCTATGGCAGATGAGATATGCAGGCGCTGTAAGATACTTATTCTTATGGGGCAGACCAGAGAGAAGATAAAGGCCGCAGTTGAGGCATCGCCTCTCTACACAGAGGGCAGCCCTAAGATAGTGATAGTAAATGATATGCAGGAGGCTGTGCTGACAGCGCATAAGCTTGCGTCGCAGGGCGATATAGTGTCCTTGTCACCTGCCTGCGCAAGCTTTGATATGTATAGAATGTTCGAGGAGCGCGGCAAGCATTTCAAGCAGCTTGTAAATGAGTTATAAGGAAAAGAAAAATGGATATATTTGAAGTGATCAAAAAGCTTTCCCCCACGTTCGGTGTTTCGGGGGAGGAGCGTGAGGCGGCACCTGCCGCACTTGATATCCTTGCCCCATACGGCGAGGGTGAGTTTAATGAAAAAAACGGCTGTACCGTATTCAGGCGCACAGGGTATGATGAGAATAAAAAAACTATCCTGCTTGATGCGCATATCGACGAGATAGGCTTTGTTGTCACCTATATAACCGATGACGGCTTTTTAAAGGTATCTCCCGTGGGAGGTATCGACCGCAGAATGCTGCTTGCCTCCGAGGTGACGGTTTTCGGCAAGAAAAGGGTAAGCGGAGTTATTACCTCAACGCCCCCTCATCTTGAAAAGGATAATAAAGCTTTGCCCGAGGTGGGGGATATCTATATTGATATAGGCCTTACTAAGGAGCAGGCCGAAAAGGTCATAGCCTTAGGCGATAAGGTAAGTGTGGTAAATGAACCTGTAAGGCTGCTTGGCAGCAGGGTGAGCGGCAAAGCGCTTGATGACAGATGCGGTGTTGCGGCACTTATCAAAACGATAGACCTTTTAAAGGGAAAAGCGCTTGATGTCAACGTTGTGCTTTTGCTCTCCTCAAAGGAGGAGATAGGCGAAATGGGCGCTAAGACGGGTGCATTCGATATCGCCCCCGATATGGCAATTGCTGTTGACGTTTCCTTTGCCTATACAATGGGCGAGGAAAGGGAGCAATGCGGTGAGCTCGGCAAGGGCGCTATGATAGGCATTTCCCCCTCACTTTCAAGGGAGCTTTCAAATGCGCTCATAAGCTGCGCTAATGAGAAAAATATTCCCTATCAGCTTGAAATAATGAGCGGCAAAACGGGAACCAATGCCGATGAGATAACCGTTTCAAGGGGCGGCGTCAAGACTGTGACGGTATCTATCCCCGAGAAATATATGCATACCCCTGCCGAGGTCATCGACCTTGCAGATGTTGAAAATACAGCCTTGCTTTTGGCTGAGTTTATAGGAGGGCTGAGCTAATGGATATATTAAATGAGCTTAAGACCCTCTGTGATATAAACGGCATCTCGGGCGATGAGGGGAGAGTAAGAGATTATATAATCTCGCAGATAAAGGATAAGTGCGAGATAACAGTTGACCCCCTCGGCAGCGTTATTGCCTTCTGCAAGGGCGAAAAGCGTGCGAATAAAAAGCTTATGATATCCGCCCATATGGACGAGGTCGGCTTTATTGTTACATATATCACAAGCGACGGGCTTATTAAACTTGCCCCCGTCGGCGGAATTGACCCTCGCATTGTTTTCGGCAAGCGCGTTGTTGTGGGTGATAAGGGCATTTACGGCGTAGTCGGCGGTAAGGCGCTCCACCACCTTGAGGGGGAGGAAAAGAGCAGGGCTGTTCCTTTTGATAAGCTCTATATTGATATAGGCGCTCAGAGTAAAGAGGAGGCGGAAAAATTCGTCAGCTTAGGCGACAGCATTTGCTTTGATAATAACTTCATCACTTTAGGCGAAAACCGAATAAAATCCAAAGCGATAGACGACAGAGCAGGCTGCGCTGTAATGCTTGATATGATAAGGCATGGGGTAGAATATGATACGTTCTTTACCTTTGTCGTTCAGGAGGAGATAGGGCTAAGGGGCTCGACTGCCGCGGCATTTACAGTTGCTCCCGATTATGCTATAGTGCTTGAATCGACTACCGCCGCCGATATCCCTGCAAGCTCGGGCGATAAGCGCGTGTGTGAGCTTGATAAGGGCGCAGTTGTTTCCTTTATGGATAGGAGTACGCTTTATGATAAATCGCTTTATAACCTTGCCTTTGAGATAGGCGAGCAGGAAAATATAAAGGTTCAGACCAAAACAATGGTAGCAGGCGGAAATGATGCAGGCGCTATACATAAATCGCGCGGCGGAGTTAAAACTGCGGCAATTTCCGTGCCGTGCAGGTATCTTCACAGCCCCTCCTGCGTGATAAGTAAGTTCGATCTGTTCAGCGTAAGGGCGCTTGCCGAAAAGCTTTCAAAAAGGATACAGGAATCATGATAACACAGGTTACATCTATCGACTCAATAATACCGAATATGCGTAAGGATCACTATTCAAGACGTATCCGTTCTCACTATCAGGCCTATGGCGGCGAGTATGATTTCTGCCGTTTCTTTCTGATAAAGAATGATGAGCGCGACTTGGGGGTAATTGTGCTTTTCAATTCCTCTATGCTTGCATCTACGCTCGAGGGCTGTATATTGTCGGCTGACGAGATAGCCGAGCTTACTATGTTCATAGCTATGAACAAGCCTATGTCCTGCGAGCTTGAAAGGGCTTATGTTCCTGCGCTTTTAGAGGGTCTGCCCGAGTATAAGACGGATAAGAGAACGCAGTTTCGTTTCAAGCCGCGCGGCGATATGCCTGCCCTTTCGGTAGATGATGTTCCGTCGCTTAACGATGTCTATAAGATACTTGCATCGTCATTCCCTGCAATTGCTAACAGCTATGAGCTGTGGCTTACCGATATGTCGCATAGGGTAAGGCGAGGGCTTGCGCAGTCATTTTTGCTCGGTGACTATACTACCGCAACTATTCAGTACATAATAGATAGGGTGGTCCTTGTCGGGCACGTTGCAACAGTCCCCGAGGAGCGCGGCAAGCTCCACGCAAGAAAATTGCTCTACTGGATCGGTGAGCGCTTGTCAAAGGACGGCTTTGAGGTCATTCTTTTTGCCCGTCCGCACAGAGTTTCTTATTATAACGAGATAGGTTTCGAGCCCGTAGGTGTCGATCTTGTCTTAGAGAGGAAAAATGAAGATAATGAGTGAGTTTTTTGATATAGACAAAAGAATAGAGGAGCTTGCAGACATAGCAGAAAGCGAATGCTCGCAAAGCTTTAAGGAAATAGAACGAATAGCACAAAAAAACGGACAGAAAGTCCTTTCTGCTTTTATTGACAATAAGGTGAGCGAGGTCTGCTTAAAGGGCACAACGGGCTATGGCTATGACGATATGGGGCGTGAGACTATCGACAAAGTATATGCGCAGGTGCTGGGCGGTGAGGATGCACTTGTTCGCCATACCTTTGCAAACGGCACCCATGCAATATCAACAGCGCTTTTCGGTGTTCTTCGCCCCGGTGACACGCTTTTGGCCTGCACGGGCAAGCCTTACGATACACTTGAAGAGGTAATAGGCATTCGCTATGAAAAGGGAAACGGCTCGCTGAGGGATTTCGGTGTGCTGTATGACGAGGCTCCTCTTAAAGAGGACGGTATGCCCGATTATGAGCTTATCAGGGAAAAGGCAAAGACTGCAAAGGTCGCACATATCCAGCGCTCGCGCGGCTATTCGCTCCGTCCGTCGTATGATATCGAGATAATAGCGGAAATAATCAGTGCCGCAAGGAAGGCTAACCCCGATATCATAGTGCTTGTCGATAACTGCTACGGCGAGCTTGTAGAGGAGCGTGAGCCGCTTGCGGTGGGTGCTGACTTGATAGTCGGCTCGCTTATAAAAAATTTAGGCGGCGGTATCGCATCTACGGGCGGCTATATCTGCGGCAAAAAAGAGCTTGTAAATAAGTGTGCCGACAGGCTTTACTGCACGGGCATGGGCAAGGAGATAGGTGCTACCCTTTCTATGAACAGAGAGATCCTTATGGGGCTTTTCTTTGCGCCCGAGGTAGTGGCCGCTGCCCTTAAAACAAGCGTTTTTGCCTGCCGTCTGTTTGAAAAACTGGGCTTTGGTACTCTGCCAAAGAGTACGGAAAAGCGTACTGATATAATAGCGTCTATCCTGCTTGAAAATGAGGAGAACCTTGTTGCATTCTGTCAGGGTATTCAAAAGGGCTCGCCTATAGATTCCTACGTTACCCCCGAGGCATGGGCAATGCCGGGGTATGACAGCAAGGTCATAATGGCAGCAGGAGCTTTTACAATGGGTGCATCAATCGAGCTTTCGGCCGATGCCCCTATAAGGGAGCCTTTTGCGGCTTGGCTGCAAGGCGGCCTTACCTATCCTACGGGTAAAGCAGGTATAATGATAGCCGCGCAGAATATGTTAAACAAAGGCCTGATAAAACTATAATAAAGGGAGGAAGTAATAATGGCAGCAGATATTTTCAGCGTTTCGGTCAAGGAGATAGTTGATGAGCATAAACTGGAGGTGATATACGCCCCCAAAGATGTTTCGGAGATTTTTATATATGATAATGACTGTAACCGTCCCGGCTTGCAGCTTATGGGCTTTTATGAGTATTTCAATGCCGAGAGGATACAGATCTGCGGCAATATGGAGTTTGCCTACCTCGCATCACTTGATGAGGACGTAAGAAGGCAGAAGATAGAAACTCTTTTCAAAACAAAGATACCGCTTTTCGTGGTCGCAAGAGGTCACGAGCTTTACCCCGAAATGATAGAGCTTGCAAAGCAGTATGAGATACCTATTGCAAGAACCCCCGAAAGCACAACTAACTTTATATCTGCACTTATTGCTTTCCTGAACCTCCGCCTTGCCCCGAGGATAACAAGGCACGGTGTTCTTATCGAGGTCTACGGCGAGGGTGTGCTTATCGTTGGTGAGAGCGGTGTCGGTAAATCCGAAACGGCTATCGAGCTTGTAAAGCGCGGCCATAGGCTCGTTGCTGATGACGCTGTTGAGATAAGGCGTGTGTCAAGTATTTCACTTGTCGGCTCGTCGCCCGATAATATAAGGCACTTCCTTGAACTTCGCGGTATCGGTATCATCAATATCAGAAGGCTTTTCGGTATCGGCTCTGTCAAGGTGACGGAGAAGATAGACCTTATCGTTGAGCTTGAACCATGGGAAAAGGATAAGATATATGACCGTATGGGCATAGATAACGAGTATACTACTATTCTCGGTGTAAAGATACCGAGCTTGACAATACCGATAAAGCCCGGCCGTAACCTTGCGGTCATCTTAGAGGTGGCCGCTATGAATAACAGACAGAAAAAAATGGGCTACAATGCGGCGCAGGATCTTCTTGACAACTTGGGTCTGCAAATGGATACCAAGGATAAGGTCAAGAATTGGGATAGCTTTTAAGTAAGAGGTCAGATCTACATGAATGATAAGTATTTTGATATAATAACCCTTGCCCTTAAAAATGACTGTGAGGTGAGGGAGCGTGAGCCGCTTTCGGCACATTGTACCTTCCGTGTCGGTGGTGACTGTGATGTTTTTATAGAGGTCGCATCAAAGCAGGCTCTTTGTGAGCTTATTTCCTATGCCGATGAATCCGATGTCCGTTATTTTGTACTCGGAAACGGCTCCAATGTTCTTTTCTCCGATGAGGGCTATGAGGGCGTTATCCTCCATATCGGGCAGAAAATGAATGATATCCGCCTTGACGGCGAGGGCAGGATAACAGCGCAGGCAGGTGCAAGCCTTTCAAGGGTGTGTTCCTTCGCACTTGAAAACTCTCTTACGGGGTTGGAGTTTGCATACGGTATCCCCGGGTATGTCGGCGGTGCGGTGTTTATGAATGCAGGCGCTTACGGCGGCGAGATAAAGGACGTTTTTGTGTCTGCCGAGGTCGTTGCTCCAGATGGTGAGCTGCAAACTATCGACCTTGCGGATATGGAAATGGCCTACCGCTACTCAAAGCTTATGAAAAGCGGCAGTATAGTTGTGTCAGCCGCATTTGCTCTTGCAAAGGGCGATAAAGCTCAGATTAAGGCGAAAATGGATGAGCTTATGGGCAAGCGCAAGGCTAAACAGCCTATCGAGTTCCCCTCGGCAGGCTCAACCTTCAAGCGCCCCGAGGGGCAGTTTGCAGGTGCTTTGATAGAGCAGAGCGGCTTAAGAGGTTATTCTGTTGGCTGCGCGTGCGTTTCCGAAAAGCACTGCGGCTTTGTTATCAACAAGGGCGGCGCCACTTCAAAGGATATCCGTCAGGTGATAAAAGATGTGCAGAAGATCGTACAGGAAAAGACGGGCTTTTTCCTTGAAACAGAAGTCAGGTATATTCCCGTCAGAGAGGGCGATGAATTATGAAATTTGTAATAGTTACAGGCCTTTCGGGCAGCGGTAAGTCAACAGCCGTCGATGTTCTGGAGGATATCGGCTATTACTGTATAGATAATATGCCGCCCGAGCTTATAGGCAAGTTTGCCGAGATAAGCGCAAAGGCAGGCAGCAAGCTTGAAAAGGTAGCATTCGTTGCCGATATCAGGGGCGGAGATTTCTTTTTAAAGCTTGATGAAACTATAAAGCAGCTAAGAGCCGAGAATGAGGATATCAAGGTGCTTTTCCTTGATTCGGGCGATGATGTGATAGTGCGCCGCTATAAAGAAACAAGGCGCAAGCACCCTCTTGATGAGGTGTCAAACGGCAATATCAGAAAGGCGATAGAAACAGAGCGCGAAATGCTCGTACCTATCAAGGAGCAGGCTGATTTTTATATAGATACCTCCCTTACCTCCGCTACAAAGTTCAAGGAGAGGGTCTATTCGCTGTTCCTTGAATCGGGCGAGGATTTTCTGAGGATAGATGTCTGCTCATTCGGCTTTAAGTACGGCACGATGAACGAGGCTGACCTTGTCTTTGATGTAAGATGCCTGCCAAATCCGTTCTATATCCCCGAGCTTAAGGAGAAAACGGGGCTCAATAAAGAGGTCTATGACTACGTTTTGAGCTTTGATGAGGCTAAGGTGCTTTTGAATAAGCTCGAGGATCTGCTTGATTTCCTTATCCCGCTCTATAAGCGCGAGGGAAAGAGCCAGCTCATCATAGCCTTCGGCTGTACGGGCGGCAAGCATAGGAGCGTTACATATGCCGAGGCTATGGGCAGATATTTAGAGCAAAAGCTCGGCCGAATAAGAATAACCCACAGAGATATCGAAAAGCACTGAGGAAGGATAGTATGCATTCGTTTTCCTATAACGTCAAGGAAGAGATCCTATCGTCGATCAATTCAAGAGATAAGGCCGATGCCGCTATGCTCGGTCTTCTGACTTTTTCAAACTCTCTTGATGAGAGCCGTATAATGCTCCTGACAGAAAATGAGCTTGTCAAGGATTTTTTTAAGCTAAATACCGAGCGCATCTGCGGTGAGGGCGCTGTAACAGTCGATGAAAGCTCAAAAAGGGGCGAGCAGACGCTTTTTACGATAGATGTTTGCGGTAAAGATAATAGGATAGAACTGCTTAGCTATTTGCAGATAGATTCAAGCCGCCGCCTGACTTATGATGATCTGCCAAAGGAAAAGCTTTGCCCCTATGTTATCGCAGGGGCTTTTCTTGCCTGCGGAAGTGTCAATAACCCGATGAAAAAATATCACCTTGAATTTGTGGTGCCAACACTTGAGCTTTGCAACGACCTCGGCCTGCTGCTTTTGGAAAAATACGGCATTTTATGCAAGCACGCCGAGCGCGGTCAGGGCAATATAGTCTACCTTAAGGAGAGCGAGAATATCATAGATATGCTCACCCTTATGGGCGCATCCAACAGCTCTTTGGAGCTTATGAACGTTAAGATAGAAAAGGATATGCGCAATAAGATAAACCGCGCCGTTAACTGCGATAATGCCAATATAGAAAAGGCACTTCGCGCCTCTGAAAGGCAGATAAAGGATATTGAGCTTATCGACAGCACAGTAGGCTTGTCAGCGCTTTCCGATAGCCTGCGCGAGATAGCACTGTTAAGATATGAAAACCCCGACCTTAACCTTTCACAGCTCGGTGAGCTTGTTACGCCCAGGATATCACGCTCGGGGGTAAACCACCGCTTTCAGAAGATAGCATCGCTTGCAGAGGAAATAAGAAAAAGCAAGCAGCTCAAATAAAGGAGAATTAGTATGAGAGATTTTGTTCATCTTCATCTTCATACCGAATATTCGCTCCTCGACGGCGCCTGCCGTATCGGGGAGCTTGTTTCTCATATAAAGTCCATAGGCCAGAAAGCCGTTGCCATTACCGACCACGGCAATATGTTCGGCGCGGTGGAGTTTTATGATGAGTGTGTCAGGCAGGGGGTAAAGCCCATTATCGGCTGCGAGGTCTATGTTGCCCCCTCATCGCGCTTTGATAAGGAATATAAGGGCGGCAGAAAATATTACCACCTTATCCTCCTTTGTGAAAATATGCAGGGCTATAAAAACCTTATCAAGCTTGTTTCCTTAGGCTATACCGAGGGCTTTTACGGCAGACCGCGAATTGATCTGGAGCTTATAAAAAAATACCACGAGGGGCTTATCTGCCTTTCCGCCTGTATGGCAGGGGAGATATCCGTCATCCTCTCGGAGGGGAGCTTTGATAAGGCTGTAGATATAGCAAAGCTTTATGAGAGCATTTTCGGCAAGGGCAATTATTTTATTGAAATACAAAATCAGAATTTTATCGAGCAAAAGCGGATTTTCCCATTGCTTATAAAGCTTTCAAGGCAGACGGGCATTCCCCTTGCCGCGACAAATGACTGCCACTATATCAAGCGCGAGGACAGCGAGTATCAGCAGATACTTATGTGTATATCCACCGCCACAACTATTAAAGACCCCGATAAAATGTCAATGCCTACCAATGAGTTTTATGTAAAAAGCACTGATGAGATGTATGACGCGTTCACGGGGCTTGATGATGCACTTGAAAACACTGTCAAAATAGCTAAAAGGTGCAATGTGGAGTTTGAGTATGGCGTTACAAAGCTGCCCTATTTCAAGCTTGACGGGGTAGATGATAACGAGAAATTCCTGCGCGATATGTGCGAAAAGGGCTTGTACGAGCGCTACGGCACCCCCACCGCTCAGGCGCGCGAGAGAATGGAGTATGAGCTTTCAGTTATCTCGCAAATGGGCTATGTCAACTACTACCTTATAGTTTGGGATTTTATCAACTACGCTAAAAATAGCGGTATCCCCGTAGGCTGCGGCCGCGGCTCGGGCGCTGGCAGCCTTTGTGCCTACCTTATCGGTATCACGGGAATCGACCCTCTTAAATATGACCTCCTCTTTGAGCGCTTTCTTAACCCTGAGCGTGTTTCAATGCCCGATTTTGATGTTGATTTCTGTATCGAGGGCAGGCAGCGCGTTATTGACTACGTTATCAGGCGCTATGGCGAGGATCACGTTTCCCAGATAATCACCTTCGGTACCCTTCAGGCAAAGCAGGCAGTCCGCGACTGCGCACGCGCTATGGGGCACCCCGTAGCTATGGGCGATATGATAGCTAAGACCGTTCCGAGAACATATCCGCTTTCATATTCCGTCGAAAATGTTCCTGCGGTAAAACAGCTTTATCATTCAAACGCCGCCGCTCACGAAATAATTGATATGGCAATAAAAATAGAGGGCTTGCCGAGAAATGCCTCTACCCACGCAGCAGGCGTTCTTATCACCAAAGACCCCGTTGACAGCTATGTTCCCCTCTATTCAAGGGACGGGCAGGTGTCCGCGCAGTATACAATGACAGCCCTTGAACGCTTAGGCTTGCTTAAAATTGATTTCTTAGGCTTAAGAAACTTAACAATTATCAAACATTGCTGTGAAGAGATCCGCAAGAGCGAGCCGGGCTTTGACGTTGAAAAGGTTCCTCTTGATGATAAGGGTGTTTATCAGATGCTGTCATCGGGCAGAACTCTCGGCGTTTTCCAGTTTGAAAGCCCGGGAATGACCGCTAACCTTATGCGCCTGAAACCCGAAAGGCTTGAAGATATGATAGCTATGAACGCCCTCTTCCGCCCCGGCCCTATGGATTCTATCCCGACATATATCAGAAACCGCCATAACCCGTCTCTTGTGACCTATAAGCACGAAAAGCTAAAGCCTATCCTGGAGGTCACATACGGCTGTATCGTCTATCAGGAGCAGGTAATGCAGATATTCCGCTCACTTGCAGGCTACTCCTACGGCCGCGCCGATATCGTAAGGCGAGCTATGGCCAAAAAGAAAAAGACAGTCCTTGAAAACGAGCGTAAGGCGTTTATCTACGGCGATAAGGAATGCGCAGGCTGCGTTGCAAACGGAATTGATGAAAAGACCGCTAACGATATCTTTGATGAGATGTCATCATTTGCGTCCTATGCCTTCAATAAATCCCACGCGGCTGCTTATTCTACTATAGCCTACCATACAGCCTACCTTAAATACCACTATTTCAAGTCATTTATGGCATCTCTTATGACTTCTGTGATAGGCGACAGCACCGAAAAGCTCTATTCCTATATCGAGGAGTGCAATAAAAACGGCGTAGCTGTCCTGCCAGTTGATATCAATAAGAGCTTTGCCGCTTTTACCGCCGAGGGGAGCGGTATCCGCTTTGCGCTCCTTGCAGTCAAGGGCGTAGGTGACGGGGCTATCGAGCATATAGTGAGCGAGCGCGAGAAAAACGGCGATTATACCTCTTTCCCCGATTTCTGTAAGCGTAATATCTGCTTTGAGGTAAATTCGCGCGCAGTTGAGAGCCTTATAAAATGCGGCGCATTTGATTCTCTCGGCAATAACCGCCACGAGCTGCTTGATGTTTACCAGTCAGTCCTTGATAATGCCTCCGAGCAAAGCAAGAGCGTTATCGACGGTCAGCTTGATTTCTTTGCCCTTTCGGGCGAGCAGTCCTACTCCGAACCCGAGATACCCAAAAAGCCCGAGTTTTCACCAACCGAGCTTTTAAGCCTTGAATACCAGTCGCTCGGTATGTATATCTCAGGCCACCCTGCCGATGAGTATTCCCCCTTTGCACTTGCGGCAGGCTGTATGCCGCTTGCCGTTATCAGCGATATCGGCGCATCTGGCGATGAGCGCCGCGACGGTGAGGCAGTCAGCGCTCTGGGTATAGTTACCTACCGCCGTACCCTTAAAACCAAAAAGGGTGACAGAATGGCATTTGTAACAATTGAAGATAAACGCGCAAGCTGTGAGCTTATCTTTTTCCCCGATACCTTTGCCGCATTCGAGCCGCTTACGGGGGTAGGCAAGATGATAGCCGTTTCCGGCAAGCTTAATGTAAGAAGTGACGAGGGCGCTAAGATAATAGTAAACTTCTGCGAGAGTGCCGACAGCTTTACCGATAAGCTTGCAGTGCGTAAGCTTTATATCAAGCTAAGCTCAGATGATAAGGAGCGTATCTCACTTGTTTCCGCGGCGGCTAAAAGCTTTGTTACAGGCAGAGCGCAGACCCCTCTTGTTATCTTTTTTGAGGATATAAGAAAAATGACAAGTATCAAGACCGCCCCTAAAATAGAGCTTAGCTATAAGTCACTCTCCGCACTTTTAGAGGCAGCAGGCGAGGGCAATGTAATGTTTGAGAAAAAGAAAGGTTGATATTTATGGAAAGCAGAATGTATAAAATAGTAATGATAAACGGCGATTACTGCGATATGGTGGAAATGAATACGGGTGAGCCCATAACTATCGCCATGGCGCTTTTGCCCGAGGAGATAGAGGAGGGCGGAACTGTCCTCTATGAGAATTTCATCTATACCTATATCGGCTGATGCTGTCAGTTTGACAATTCGTTTGATTTGTGGTATAATCATAAGTACATTTGCGGAGGTGATATCGTGTCTGACTTTAAAAAGCTTGCTCTCTCGGCAAGAACTCTCGTGATATTTAAAAGCTTGAAGGAGCGCACGGTCTTTTCAAAGCTGCTTATGGCTCTTGAATATGAAAGTGCCGAGTGCTACTGCGATTTTGTGGCAGCTCTATATATGCATTCGGATAACCTTACAGAATATATGCTTAAGCTTATCCTTGAAAATGAGAATATATTTATGCTTACCCGCGGTCAGGGTAAAAAGACGGGGTTTTTCCTTGATGAATGCCTTGCAAATGAGCTTGCTCTGCTTGAAGAGATAGCAAAGATACCCTCCGCCGAGTTTGAGCGCAAAATAGGCTTTGACGGCTTTTTGCCGCACTACGCTACCTCTCCGGGGATAGATTTTTCACAGGTCTACGCTCAGAGGATATATGCTATCTCTCAGTACGGCTACGGTATCTATTCCGAGTATCATGTGTTTATGGTGAAGGAAGGTGCTATAACCCCCGTTAAAAACCCCGACCCTATAAAGCTTTCTCAGCTCTCGGGCTATGAGGCTCAGCGTCAGCAGGTTATAGATAATACAATAGCGCTCCTTCGCGGCAGGCCTGCAAATAACGTGCTGCTTTACGGCGACTGCGGAACGGGTAAATCCTCTACCGTCAAGGCGATAGCCAATGAGTATAGGTCAAAAGGCCTGCGCCTTATCGAGCTTAAGAAAAGACAGCTCCATGAGCTGCCCAGTATTACCGAAACAGTCTGCAAAAATCCGCTTAAGTTTATTATTTTTATAGATGACCTCTCATTTACCGAGGACGATGACGATTTTGCAGCGCTTAAGGCTATCCTTGAAGGCAGCGTTGCGGCTGCTGCGGATAATCTTGTTATTTACGCTACCTCTAACCGCCGCCACCTCGTCCGTGAAACTTTTTCGGCGCGTGAGGGCGATGAGATACATCTTAAAGATACAATGCAGGAGTTTCTTTCCCTTTCCGACAGGTTCGGCTTGTCGATAAGCTTTCAAAAGCCCGATAAGCTTACCTACCTTAAGGTCGTTGATTCACTTGCAGAGCATTATCGTCTTAAGATGCCTAAAGAGCAGCTGCATATAGAGGCTGAGGCCTTTGCTATCCGCCGCGGCGGCAGAAGTCCGCGTACAGCCAAGCAGTTTATTGAATACCTGAAAGGAAATGAAGACTAATGACAGTAGATTTTGTAAGCGTTTCAGGCTCTCTTGATATAATCAAGACTACCTGCCTTGCAAACCGTATATTCGGCCAGCATTTTACCCCCATGATGCCCCGTCCGCAGATAGATTATATCCTTGATACATTTAATAGCTTTAATGTGATAAACGAGCGTATCACCACGGGCGGCTACAGCTATTATAATATAGTAAGCGATAACAGACAAGCAGGCTTTTTTGCCTATGTTCCGCGTATAGGCGATGCCTTTGAGATAACCGAGATAGGCATTATCAAAAAACAGCGCGGAAAGGGCTTTTGCAAAAAGGCGCTTGAATTTATCACGGGGCAGGCAAAAGCCGCAGGCGCTAAAACTATCAAGATAAAGGTCGATAAGAAAAACGAAACAGCGCTTAACGCCTTTAAAGCCCTCGGTATGGAGGAGATAGGGGAGGAGCAGCTAAAGCTCTCGGGGGATTTCTTTGTGGAGCAATCTATCCTTGCGCTTGATATCGCAAAAGAGGCTGAATAAAATATTTTTTGAAAAATTTCTGAAAAGCCCTTGACAAATGCTATTAATGGTGATATAATAGATATTGCTATGTGAGTTATTAGCTCAGTTGGCAGAGCATTTGACTTTTAATCAAAGGGTCCGGGGTTCAAATCCCCGATAGCTCACCAGAAATGCCCCTCAACAGTTGTTGGGCGGCATTTCTTTTTTGTTTTTAGCTTAACTAAGAGGAAGAGTAGCGTTAAAGGGGCATTTTAAGTATTATTCATTGAAAAATATACCGCACTCTATATTTGCCATATAACAAAAACCACCAAAGCTTGCGCTAAGGTGGTTTTTTATATTTGTTGCATATCGCCCTTCAAAAAGCTTGTGAATAATGCCAATTGCTTTTTGTAAAAAAACGTGTTACCTTAAAAATAGAAAAGTATCATTTCTTAGCATACTCAATAGCCGCAGCATTTAGCTCCTTTACTATGTCCTCTATCATTTCCCTTGTGATGCTCTCATCGGGAACAAAGCTTACCATAGTGTGCAGCGGCATATCGTTAAACATCGCCCTTGCGGCCTTTGCGGCATTTTCATCAGCCTGCGCCGCATCAAAGCCCATGTTTACAAGACTTAGCACCTTTCCGAAGATCCTCTCGCCCTCGGGGAAACTCATGACCTCGCCGCCTAATGAGTCAAGGTCAAAGTGCATGGGTATCACCTTGTCGGTCTCAACATAAACGCTTGCCTTCTGCCTTATGTCAGCGCTCGATGAGCCGATAAGTATCTCAAACTCGCCGTATTCAACATACCAGTCATTTATCTCGGTGTTGTAGTAAGCAAATGCCCTCTTGTCAAGCTTGAAAACAACTCTCTTGCTCTCTCCTGCCTTAAGCGTTACCTTTTCAAAGCCCTTAAGCTCCTTTTCGGGTCTTACAACAGATGAGTGCGTATCTCTTACATAAAGCTGAACTGTTTCCTTTCCGTCACGCTTGCCCGTGTTCTTTACCGTTACGGTCACTGTGAGTATGTCCTTTTCGTTGATCTCGTCAGCGCTTAGCGAAATGTCCGTGTATTCAAAATCGGTGTAGCTTAAGCCGTGCCCGAACGGGAATAAAACGTCCATTTCCTTTTTCTCGTAATATCTGTACCCTACAAAAATACCCTCCTTGTACTGCACAGTATCGCCCTCTCCGGGGAAGTTGAGGTATGACGGGTTGTCTGAAAGCTTTTTCGGGAACGTTTCAGCGAGCTTTCCGCTCGGGTTCACCTTGCCGAACAGTATATCACACTGAGCCGCACCAACCATTTCTCCTGCAAGATAGCACTCAACTATTCCCTTTACCTTGTCGGCAAACGGCATTTCAATTGGCGCGCCGTTGTGTAAAACTACTACGACGTTTTTGTTTACCTCGGCTATTTTTTCAATAAGCTCAAGCTGACACTGCGGCATCTTCATGTGACTTCTGTCAAAGCCTTCGGATTCAAACGCATCGGGAAGACCTGCAAATATGACCGCCACGTCACTCTCCTGCGCAAGCTCTACAGCCTCGCTGAGCAGCTTTTCATCTGTCTTGTCCTCATATGTGATGTAGCCCTGCGCATAGCTTACCTCGGCAAATTCCTTTGAGTATTCAAGCGCCGATGCTACCTGCTCGACATTTATGTGTGAGCTGCCGCCGCCCTGAAATCTCGGCTTGTCGGCAAATTCTCCTATAAATGCTATCTTTTTCTTGCTATCAAGCGGCAGTATCCTCTTGTCGTTCTTAAGTAAAACTATGCACCCGTCAGCTATCTTTCTTGCAAGCGCTCTGTCCTTGTCCTTGTCCCACTTAGCGGCATATTGCCTGTTCTCGTCGCCCGTGTACGCAAGCATCAGAACTCGCTCTACTACCTTGTCAAGGTCAGCCTCGTCAAGCTCGCCGTTTTTAACGGCCTCTACTATCCTCTTGTCGTTTTTGCCCATGCTTGAAGGCATTTCAAGGTCAAGGCCTGCCTTTACGCCCTTTACTCTGTCATCAACAGCGCCCCAGTCGCTCATCACAAGCCCTTCAAAGCCCCATTCATCACGCAAAATGTCGGTGAGCAGCCTTTTGTTCTGCGAGGAATACTCTCCGCCTATCTTGTTGTATGAACACATGACAGTCTGCGGTTTTGCCTCTTTAACAGCATATTCAAATGCCGAGAGATATATTTCTCTGAAAGCCCTCTCATCAATTTCCGCCGAAACGGAAAGCCTTCTTGATTCCTGATTGTTAGCCGCAAAGTGCTTTAGCGATGAGCCTACGCCCATGCTCTGAACACCCTTGATGTGCGCCGCCGCCATTTGTGATGCAAGATATGGGTCTTCTGAGAAATATTCAAAGTTTCTTCCGCATAGGGGAGAACGCTTGATGTTAGCCCCGGGGCCTAAAAGTACCGCGACCCCTTCCGACTGGCATTCGTTTCCGAGCGCTTTTCCCATTTCCTGCACAAGCTCTCTGTCATAAGAGCAGGCAAGCGCGCAGGCCGCAGGAAAGCATACAGCCTTTATGCTCTCATTCGGGTTTGTAGATGATTCATACATCTTCCTTAGCCCGTGAGGGCCGTCTGACAGCATTATAACGGGGATATCGTCCTTTCCCTCTATCTTCTGCGTGTGCCAGAAATCCATTCCCGAGCACAGCGATGCCTTTTCTTCAAGCGTCAGCCTCTTAAGTATTTCTTTTATTTTTGCCTTATCCATAGATACACTTCTCCTTAATTAAACTATAGTATAATTGTAACACTTTTCTTTGATTTTTTCCACCCTTTTTGTGTAATTTAACAATTCTTTAATATTTACTCTCCCTGCTTGAATTTTTAATAATTTTCTGCGATAATTAAACTGTATTATTATGATAAGGCGGTACTGATATGAGTAAATATAAAGCGTATATCTTTGATTTTGACTTGACCCTTGTAAACTCGGTTTCCCCGATAGTCAAGTGCTTTAAGCACGCTCTTTCGACATTTGGCTATGCTGTCCCCGATGATAAGACTATTATCGACACTATAGGCCTTCCGCTGACAGATGCCTTTGATATTCTGACAAACCTACACCCCGTTCCCGAAAAGGCGCAGATGCGTGATGCCTACGTTGAGTTTGCAAACGGCATCATGGCTAAGGAGAGCCTTTTCTACCCCGATGCGTTAGGTATTCTTCAGACCTTGCAGACAGCCGAGCGCAAGGTGGCTATTGTTTCCTCAAAAATGCGCTTTCGTATAATAGAGACATTTGAATGCCAGACATCAAATATACCCGTTGACCTTATCATAGGCCTTGATGATGCAAGCACCCCCAAGCCCGACCCCGAAGGCCTTGATATGGCAGTCAGAAAGCTCGGTGTAGATAAGTCAGAGGTCTTGTATATAGGTGACAGTTATATTGATGCGCAAACTGCGCAGAACGCAGGCGTTGATTTTGCAGGTGTCAGTACGGGCCCTACCCCTAAGGAAAAGCTTTTGGAGTATCCTCATATATACGTCGGGGAGAGTTTAACGGATATTTTCCAAAATATATAGATTATAGCCTAAATTATTGTGAACATTTTGTTAAATTTACTTGCTTTTTTGGCGTAAAAATGTTATAATGGAATGTAAAATAAATTTGGGCTTAGGAGAAGAATGTATGATAAACAGTATGACGGGTTTCGGCCGTGAAAGAATGATACTAAATAACCGCGAGATCATCGTTGAGGTGAGGAGCGTAAATAACCGTTTCTGCGAGTTTTCCGCACGCACGCCCCGTAACTACGGCTATCTTGATGAGCGCCTTAAGGCTCTCTTCAAATCACAGATAACAAGGGGCAAGGTAGAGGTCAGCGTTTCCATTTATAAGCAGGAGGGCGCTGATGCCGAGATAGCAATAAATAAAACCATAGCTGAGGGCTATATAAAGGCTTTAAGATCTGTCAAGGAAGAGTTTTCGCTAAGTGACGATCTTTCCCTTTCAAGCATTATGCGCCTGCCCGACATTTTCACAGTTGTCAAGACCGAGGACGACGAGGAAGAGATCTGGCGCGATGTAAATGAAGTTGCAAACGGCGCGCTTGCACGTTTCCTTGAAATGAGAAAGACCGAGGGTGCTAAGCTTTATGATGATGTTCTCTCGCGCCTTGCGATCATTGAGGAAAATGTCGGAAAGATTGAGGAGCGCTCGCCAAAGGTAAATGATGAATACCGTGACAGACTTTTTGCCAGACTTAAAGAGGTCTTGCAGGATACGAATATCGACGAGCAGCGCGTTCTTACAGAGGCAGCTGTCTTTGCCGATAAAACGGCGGTCGATGAGGAAACTGTAAGGCTAAGATCACATATAGCACAGTTCCGCGGCCTTCTTGATACGAAAGAGCCCGTCGGCAGAAAGCTTGATTTCCTCGTTCAGGAATTAAACCGTGAGGTAAACACTATCGGCTCAAAATGTCAGGATATAACTATCACGAAAATGGTAGTTGATATGAAGGCCGAGATAGAAAAGATAAGAGAGCAGATACAGAATATCGAGTAATAAAGGGAGGTATTCTTATGCAGCTTTTAAATATCGGCTACGGCAACCTGATCTCCTCTGACAGGCTCGTAGCTATAGTTGCCCCCGATTCCGCGCCGATAAAGCGCCTTATAAGCGATGCCAAGGATAACGGCACGCTTATTGATGCGACCTATGGCAGAAGAACAAGGGCAGTGATAATCATGGACAGCGACCATGTCGTGCTTTCGGCGGTTTCCCCCGAAACTGTCGGCGGAAGACTTGTTGATGAAAGCGAGGAGAAATAAGGGTATGAATAACGCAAAGCTTATCATTGTTTCAGCCCCCTCGGGCTGCGGCAAGGGAACTATCCTTGAAGAAGTCTTTAAAAACAGCAACGCCTATTATTCCATTTCCTGCACTACGCGTAAGCCGCGTGAGGGTGAGATCGACGGCAAGAATTACTATTTCGTCACTAAGGAAAGATTTGAGGAAATGGTGAAGAATAACGAGCTTTTGGAGTATGCAACATTTGTCGAGAACAGCTACGGCACACCTGCAAAGCCCGTTGATGATGCGATAGCCGAGGGCAGAGATGTTATCCTTGAGATAGAAACCGTCGGGGCTATGAATGTAAAAAAAGCAAGGCCTGAAAGTGTAAGTATATTCATTCTCCCCCCCTCGGTAAGGGAGCTTGACAGACGGCTCCATAAGCGCGCTACCGAGGATGAAGAAGTTATAAAAGACCGCGTCGCTCAGGCGGCAGGCGAGATAGCAAAAAGCGCTGATTATGACTACGTTATAATGAATGACGCTTTGGAGGACGCTGTGAGAGATTTTGAGCTTGTGGTAAGCTCGGTAAAGGCAAATGATAACAGAGCCGATAAATTCAAGGCTGAAAATATGAAAGAGATTATAGAAGAGGTGCTTAAAAATGCTTAGACCGGCAATAGTACAGATACTTAAAAACAACGAGAGCTATTATTCACTTGTTCTCGCTGTTGCAAAGAGAGCAAGGGATATTACAGATGAGGCAAACGAAAAGGGGATAATACTTAACGAAAAGCCTGTTAAGACTGCTGTTGATGAATTTGCGGCAAATGAATATAAGTTTATAGAAGACCCCGAGCTGAGAAGATAAATAACATGAAAGGAATGCATCTGATATGCCCGAGCGCTTTATTGTCGCGCAGGTCGCTGTTTCGGCGGCGGCGCTCAGCTTTGACAGCGAATACAGCTACCTTGTGCCCGATGAGCTTAAGGGGATTATAAAGCCGGGTGTCAGGGTGCTTGTTCCTTTCGGTAAGGCTAACAGGCGTGTTACGGGCTTTGTTCTGAGATTGCTCTCGGGCGATGAAAGGCCTGAGATAAAGCCGATTCTGCGCTTGCTTGATGAAAGCCCGCTTGTCAACGATGAACAGTTAAGGCTTGTAAGGTTTCTTAAGGAGAATACCTTCTGTACCTACTTTGATGCATTTCGCAGCGTTGTTCCGGCAGGCTTTGGGTATGTGTGCAAAACGCATTTCTCGATTGCAAACTCAATGCCCGAGAGCGACCTTGACGATGAGGAAACCAAGGCTTTGGAATATATCAAAAACTGCTCCTCGCAGCGCGAGGTAGATGAGTTTCTTGATTATACGGGCGATAAAAAGAAAAAGGCACTTGTAATGAGCCTTATAGATAAAGGCGCTATCGAGGAGTCTGAGGAGCTTAAGCGCAAGGTCGCAGACAGTGAGCTTAAAATGCTCAGGCTTTCCGATGATTTTCTTGATGCAAGGGCAGGCATTTCCCTTACCGCAAAGCAGACGCAGGTGGTAAGGCTGCTTGATGAATGCGGCTGTATCAGTGAAAAAGAGGCCTGCTATATGACAAGCTGCACACCTTCGCTTTTAAAGAGAATGAGTGATAAGAATATCATCACCTTTTATAAGGCTGAGGCGCTGAGAAACGCTATCGGCGAGCAGGTCGAGAGGATAGACCCCGAAAGCATAGTTTTAAACGATGACCAGCAGGCCGCGTTTGACGGGATACTTTCGATGTGTAAGAGCGGTAAGGCAGGCGGCGCACTTTTGCGCGGCGTTACCGGCAGCGGTAAGACGTCTGTATTTATCAGGCTTATAGCCGCGATGCAGAGTATCGGCAAAACGTCGATAATGCTTGTTCCCGAGATTTCCCTTACTCCGCAGATGCTCAAAAAATTCAAGGCGTATTTCGGTGACTGTATAGCGGTTATCCATTCCTCGCTCTCACCCGGGCAGAGAATGGACGAATATAAACGCATAATGCGCGGCGATGCGACTGTCGTTATCGGCACACGGAGCGCAGTCTTTTCTCCGCTAAAAAATATCGGCATAATAATTATGGACGAGGAGGGCGAGCATACCTATAAATCCGAGCAAGCCCCGAGGTACCATGCAAGAGATGTGGCGATACAGCGCTGCGGCTTCAATAACTGCACGCTTTTGATGGCATCGGCCACGCCCTCGCTTGAAAGCTATTATTATGCGAAAAAAGGCCGTTTCGCTCTGTTTGAGCTTGATAAGCGGTATAATTCATTTCCGCTGCCCGAGGTGAGGGTGGTCGATATGTCCTCTCCTCAGGAGGACGGAAATAACGGAGTGCTAAGCTTTGAGCTTGCTGATAAGCTGAGGGAAACGCTGAATAAGGGCGAGCAGTCTATTTTGCTTTTAAACAGGCGCGGCTTTAATACCTACGTTTCCTGCGGTGACTGTAAAAAGCCTATAGAATGCCCCAATTGCTCTATAGCGCTTACCTATCATAAAAAGAATAACAGACTTATGTGCCATTGCTGCGGCTATTCAATGCCGTACCCCGAGGCTTGCCCCGAATGCGGCAGTAAAAAGCTGCACACGGGCGGCGTCGGTACGCAGAGGATAGAGCAGGAGATAGAGGAGATATTCCCCAGGGCAAGGATACTGCGAATGGACGCTGATACGGCATCTACGCGCTATGACTACGAGGAAAAGTTTTTGGCATTTGAAAAGGGCGAGTATGATATAATGCTCGGCACGCAGATGATAGCTAAGGGGCTTAATTTCCCGAATGTTACCTGCGTGGGGGTGATATCACTTGATAAGGCGCTGTTTGCAGGCGATTTCAGGAGCTATGAGAGGACATTTTCTCTTATTACTCAGGTAGTCGGCCGCGGCGGCAGGGGCGTAAAGCCCGGGACTGCGTTTTTGCAGACCTTTGTGCCCGACCACTATGTTTTGTCGCTTGCCTCCCGTCAGGATTATAAGGAATTCTACGAGCAGGAAATAGCTTTGCGCCATGCTCTTATATATCCGCCCTTTTGCGATATATGTGTTATCGGCTTTTCGGCACTTCTTGAAAGCAAGGCAATAAAAGCATCTGAATTTTTTGCATCGCTTATGAGGGATTATCTGAATAAAAATAAGGAAAGCATAAAATTTCTGCGCGTGCTGGGGCCTGCGCCCTGCGCGCTTGAACGTGTAGGCGGCCGCTACCGCTACAGAATAATTTTAAAATGTAAAAACAACAGCGAATTTCGTAAAATGATAAGCACGCTCCTTTCATCGTTTTTCAAAGCGAATGATCATAAGGACGTAAGAATATATGCCGATATTAACGGCGATATAGGAATGTGAGGAAACAAAATGGCTCTTAGAAAGATACTCAATAAGCGTGATGAAACGCTCCACAAAAAATGTAAGCCTGTTGAAAAGTTTGATGACAGACTTCATACTCTTCTTGACGATATGGCGCAGACGCTTGAAAAGGCGCAGGGCGTAGGCCTTGCCGCACCGCAGGTGGGTGTGCTCAGAAGAGCTGTCATAATCGACGTGGGCGACGGCAGCGGTGTTCACGAACTGATAAACCCCGAGATAACATATCGCTCGGAGGAAACTCAAAAGGTGCTTGAGGGCTGCCTTTCCTGCCCGAATGAGTGGGGCTACACTATCCGCCCTGTTGAGGTGAAATTCAAGGCGCAGGACAGAAACGGCGAGTGGTATGAAATGCAGGTGACTGACCTTTTTGCGCAGGCAGTCTGTCACGAGCTTGACCACCTTGACGGCCATATCTTTACGGAGATAGTTGTAGAGTGGGCTGACCCCGAGGATATCAAGTAAATATATTTAAGGAGAAACGCTTTGAAAGTAGTTTTTATGGGAACACCCGATTTTGCGGTGGCCTCTCTTGAAAAATTGTATGAATGTGGCTATGATGTCGCAGCTGTGTTCACTCAGCCCGATAAGCCTAAGGGCAGGGGCTATAAGCTTACCCCGCCGCCTGTAAAGGTGCTTGCGGCCGAGCATAACACCCCCGTCTATCAGCCGCAGAGCCTTAAAAAGGATGCACAGGAATATCTTGATATATTAAAGGATATTGCGCCCGATGTTATAGCGGTTGCGGCCTACGGCAAGATACTGCCGAAGGAGGTGCTGGAGCTGCCGCGGCTTGGCTGTGTCAACGTTCACGGTTCGCTTTTGCCTAAATACAGAGGGGCTGCACCTATCCAACAGTCAGTCCTTGATGATGAGGCTAAGACGGGTATCACGACTATGCTTATGGGTGAGGGGCTCGATACGGGAGATATTCTTCTTCAGCAAAGCACAGATATCGGCATAGATGAAACTGCTGCCGAGCTTTTTGACAGACTTGCCGTTATGGGCGGCGAGCTGCTCGTCAAAACGCTGCCGCTGCTTGAAAAGGGCGAGATAGCGCCGATAAAGCAGGACGAGAGCAGGGCGACATATGCGCATATGCTTTCAAAGGATATGTGCGAGCTTGATTTTGATAATAACGCAAGGGCTGTTCATAAGAAAATATGCGGCCTTTCCGACTGGCCTTGTGCCGTTACATTCATTGACGGAAAGAGGATAAAGATATACCACTCCTCTCTGATAAGTCAGGAGGGTGTTTTGGGCAAGGCAGGCGAGATAATAGATGAAAAGCAATTTATCGTTGCCTGCAAAACGGGCAGCTTTAAGATAACCGAGCTGCAAGCTGAGGGTGGCAAGAGAATGAAAGCTGCTGACTACCTTCGCGGCAAGCCCGTAAAAAAAGGAACTATTCTCGGTAAGTAAGGGGAGAGAAAATGGCAAATTCACGCCGCGCGGCTGTAAAGCTTTTGACTAAGCTTGATGAAAACAGCGCTTATTCAAATATATTGCTTGATAAAGAGCTTGACAGGTTTAAGCTTGATGAGCGCGACAAGCATTTTGCTACGGCTCTCTTTTACGGAACGCTCGAAAGGCGGCTCACACTTGACAGAATAATTGATTCGCGCCTTGTAAGGCGGGCGGATAAGCTGTCAAATGAAGTGAGAAATATATTTAGAACGGGCATTTATCAGCTGCTTTATATGGACAGCGTGCCCGACCATACGGCGGTAGATGAAAGCGTAAAGCTTGTTAACTCTAAGCGAAACCCTGCGCTCCCGGGCTTTGTGAACGGGCTTTTAAGGGGCTTTATAAGAGATGAAAAGCCGCTGCCTAAGGGTAAAAGCAAGGCCGAGCAGATGATGCTTGATTACTCCTGCCCGATGTGGCTCGTGGAAAAGTGGATAGGCGAATACGGCGAGCAAACGGCGCAAAAGCTGCTTAGCTCATCTTTAGGCCGCGCGCCGATTACGGCGAGAGTTAATTCCACTAAAACAACGGCGGCGGAGCTTTGCAAGGTGCTTGAAAGTGAGGGCGTTAAGTGCGAAAGCTTGACATTGCTTGATAGCTGTATAAAGCTTAGTGGCGGCTCGCCCGAGAATACAAAGGCATTCAAAAACGGTCTTTTCCATGTTCAGGATATATCCTCACAGCTTTGTGCGGCGGCGCTTGACGCTAAGCCGGGAATGACTGTTCTTGATATATGCTCAGCCCCCGGCGGCAAGGCATTTACCATAGCCGAGCTTATGGAAAATAACGGCAGGCTTTTGGCCTTTGACCTTCACGAAAACCGCGTAAGGCTTATAAAAAGCGGTGCGCAGAGGCTCGGGCTGGATATTATTGATGCAAGGGCAAATGACGCTAAAAAGTTTAGTGAGGATATGCCGCTTGCGGATAGGGTGCTTTGCGATGTGCCCTGCTCGGGGCTCGGCGTTATAAGGAGAAAGCCCGAGATAAAGTATAAAAGCCCCGAGGAGTTTGCAAGGCTGCCCGAGATTCAGCTTGATATCCTCTCGATGTCATCGCGCTATGTTAAAAAGGGCGGTGTGCTCATTTTTTCTACCTGCACGCTTTCGCGCGCGGAGAACGATGAGGTAATAGATAGGTTTTTAAGCGAGAATGAGGAGTTTTCCGCTGAACCGCTGGGTGGGTTGTTTGGTGATAGCTGCAAGGTAAGCATCACCCCCGATAAGTTTGACAGCGACGGCTTTTTTATAGCAAAGCTTAAGAGGAATGAGTAGATATGCTTATTAAAGATGATAACGGCAAAATTGATATTCTCTCCTTAAGCTTTGATGAGCTTTGCGAGCAGATAATTGCTTTTGGTGAGAAAAAATTCCGTGCCACTCAGCTTTATGAGTGGCTGCATATCAAGCAGGTTGATGATTTTGATAAAATGACTAATCTTTCTACACAATTTCGTGAGAAACTGCGTGATAAGTTTTGTTTAAAATCACTATTTATAGTTAAAAAGCTTGAATCCTCTGCTGATAATACGTTAAAATATCTATATAGGCTGCCTGACGGTAATCACGTTGAGGCTGTCGTTATGGAATATAACCACGGCACGACTATATGCATATCAACGCAGGTCGGCTGTAAAATGGGGTGCAATTTCTGTGCATCGACTATTGCAGGGTTCAGACGAAACCTTCTGCCCTCCGAGATGCTGTTGGAAATATACACCGCTGCCCGTGATTCGGGCAGAAAAATAGGCGGCGCTGTCCTTATGGGGATAGGTGAGCCGCTTGACAACTACGATAACGTGGTCTGCTTTTTAGACCTGCTCTCAAATGAAAAGGGAATGAATATGTCGCTTAGGCACGTTTCCCTTTCTACCTGCGGCATTGTACCGAGGATAAGGGAGCTTGCATCGCTTAAGCTTGGGCTTACGCTATCTATCTCGCTGCACGCGACAAATGACGAAACGCGCAGCAGCATAATGCCCGTAAATAAAAGCTACAGCATTGATGAGCTGCTCGATGCGTGCAGGTTCTATTTTAAGGAAACGGGCAGGCGCATCTCCTTTGAGTATGCCCTTATTGACGGGGTGAACGATTCAAGGGAAAATGCTTTGGAGCTTAAAAAGCTCCTCGGCGGCTTTGTCTGCCATATAAATATTATCCCCGTGAATAAGATAAAAGAAAGAGATTATACCTCAAACAGAAAGAATGCGCAGAGATTTCGTGCGCTTTTGGAGGAAATGGGGCTTAATGCAACAGTTCGCCGAACTCTCGGCGCTGATATAAATGCCGCCTGCGGTCAGCTAAGGCGTGAATATGAAATATGACAAAGGAAAGGACGTCAGCGTTTTATGTTTCTTGCACTTAAAAGCGATATAGGACAAAAAAGAAACGAAAATCAGGACAGAGTCAGGATCGGAATGATCGGTAATGACTCAGCCCTTGCTGTTGTATGCGACGGTATGGGCGGGGCTAACTCGGGCTCGCTTGCAAGTGAGATCGCTATAAACGCCGTTTTTGATAAAATAGCGGGGAATTACCGCGAGAATGCAGATGAAAACAGCATAAGAAACCTTATGCTCACCTCTGTAAGTGCCGCGAATGCCCTCGTTTATCAGGAAAGTGTTGATAAGGAAGAGAATAAAGGTATGGGTACTACCTGCGTGGCAGCCCTTGTAAGGGGCAGGCAGGTGTTTGTTGCAAATGTAGGCGACAGCAGGGCATACCTTTTGACACAAGGCGGTATAAGCCAGATCACTCAGGATCATACGCTTGTGGAAATGCTTTATGAGCAGGGGCAGCTAAGCCGTGAGGAGGCTGATTCCCATTCGATGAAGAATGTTATCACAAAGGCAGTGGGCGTTGAGAAGGATATAGATACAGATTACTTTGAGATAGAGAATGACGGTAATTTTACAGTCCTGCTCTGCTCAGACGGGCTGTATAATTACTGCGATAACGAGCTTTTGTATGAAACTGTATTCGGGCAGAACCTTGATGAGGCTGCATCAAAGCTTGTTGCGCACGCAAACCTTGAGGGCGGCAGGGATAACATAACCATAGCCCTGCTTGCAAATTAATAAGATATACCCAAAAGTATTAATATATAGGAGTGAAAGCTAAATGAATTCTGTTATCGGAAAGCGTCTTGACGGGCGCTATGAAATTACCGAGCTTATCGGTGTAGGCGGAATGGCAGATGTGTATAAGGCAACCGATATTATGGAAAACCGTACTGTTGCCGTGAAGATACTTAAGGACGAATTCTCAAATAACGAGGAGTTTTTAAGGAGATTCAGAAATGAGAGCAAGGCTATAGCGGTGCTTAATCACCCGAATATCGTGAAGATATACGATGTCGGATTCAATGATGATATACAGTTTATAGTAATGGAGTATATCGACGGTATCACGCTTAAGGAGTTTATCGAGCAGCAGGGCGTCTTAAGGTGGAAGGACGGCGTTCATTTTATAATCCAGATACTCCGCGCTTTGCAGCACGCGCACGATAAGGGCATAGTACATAGAGATATAAAGCCGCAGAATATCATGCTTTTCCCTGACGGGACTATAAAGGTCATGGATTTTGGTATCGCAAGGTTCTCGCGCGTTGACGGAAAGACTCTTTCGGATAAGACGATAGGCTCTGTCCACTACATTTCACCCGAGCAGGCAAGGGGCGAAACTACCGATGAGAGAAGTGATATCTACTCGGTAGGTATTATGTTCTATGAAATGCTCACGGGCAAAAAGCCGTTTGACGGCGATACGGCTTTCGCTATTGCAAGAAAGCATACAGATGAACTCGCTGTCCACCCGAGAGAGATAATGCCCTCTATCCCGGAGGGGCTTGAGGAGATAGTTCTTCACGCTATGGAAAGATACCCCGACAGGAGATATCAGTCGGCATCGGATATGATAAAGGATCTTGATACCTTCAAGCTCAACAGATCGGCGACATTCGGCTACAGATACGGAATGAAACCCGTATCAAACGAGCAAAGCACAAAGTATTTCAAGCCCGTGGCAAAGCCGCAGCCAAAATATGATGATTATGATGACGCTGATGACGATTATGATGATGACGATGATGAGGACGAGGTAAAGAAACGCTCGTACATCGTGCCGATAATGCTCGGCGTTACGGCGGCGGTAGTTATCATCGCGGCGGTTGTCATCGCTATGAGCGTTATCAATAAGATAGGTACTACGGGCAAAACGGGTACGGTCGAGATACAGAATTTCGTCGGAAAGAGCCTTATTCAGGTTCAGGAGGAGTACGGCGACAAGCTTAAGTTCGATATCAACACAGAGTATAACTCCGAGTATGATGAGGGCGTTATCTTCTGGCAGGGTGATACCCAGGGCAAGATAGTAAAGGAAGGGTATGAGATATCCTTCAAGGTAAGCCAGGGAAGTAAAAAGACTACCGTTCCCGATGTCAAGAACCTGACCTTTGAAATGGCAGATAACGAGCTGCAAAAATTTGACCTCATAACAGCTAAGGTTACTATGAATGATGAAAACATAGAAGAGGGCAGAGTTATCAAGACTCAGCCTGCATCGGGCGATAAGGTGGCTATTGGCTCAACTGTAACTGTATATGTTTCTACGGGGCCTGTTTCTACCGATGTTAAGGTTCCCGACTGCCGCGGCCTTTCAAAGGATGATGCTATCAAGCTGCTCAAGTCGAATAAGTTAAAGTATGAGATAAATGAGGTAGAGCAGGAAGAGAACAAGGGCAAGGTTGTTATGCAGTCCGAGGACGAGGGAACATGGGTTCCTAAGGATACGATAATCGTTCTTGGCGTATCTACAGGTGAGGTACAGCCTACTGAGGTAATGCTGCCGATACTTATTCCTTCGGGCGCACACGGTGCATACAGAATTGATGTTTACTTAAACGGCAATATCGCTGTAACTCAGAAGATATCAAAGGCTGAGACTGTTGCGGGCGGCGTTGCAAACATAACAGTCAAGGGCAAGAAGACAGCTACATATGCTATCTACATAACAAATGAGGAGAGCAAGAAGACTGTTGAGAACTACATCAAGTTTGACGTTGACTTTAACGACAATACGGTAGAAAAGATAGGCGAGGAAAAAACTAAGGAATTTGCAAACATCACACCTACAACCACTACAACCACTACCACAACAACTACTACGACCACAACACCTGCGCCAGAGCCTGAACCCGAGCCAGAGCCTGATGAGCCCGTTGTTACCGAGGCGCCCGTAGAAGGAAACGAGGGCGATGCCGGTAATGGTGACGCGGCTGCGGCAGCGCAAGAGTAATTTATGAAGGCAATAGTTATAAGATCACTTGGGGGCAGCTACACTGTAGAGGCCCCCGAGGGTGTATATGAATGCTCTGCGAGGGGGATATTCCGAAAAAAAGGTATATCGCCCGTGTGCGGAGATGATGTTGAGATATCCTTTGAAAAGGACGGCTCGGCGGTCATTGATAAGATCTATGAACGGCGTTCGTTTATAATACGGCCGCCGCTTGCAAATCTTGACGTTTTGGTGCTTGTTTCGTCTACTGTTGACCCGAGGCCTAATACGCTTATAATTGACAAGTTTACCGCTATAGCCGAGTATAAGGGTATAAAGCCTGTTATAGTTTTTACAAAGATCGACAAGACCGAGGCAGGCAGCCTTAAGGATATTTACCGATCTGTCGGCTTTGATGTTTATGAGATAGACAACACCACGGGCGAGGGCTGCAAGTCGCTTGCTGATGCTTTGCAGGGAAAGCTTTGCGCATTTACGGGAAATACGGGTGTAGGAAAATCCTCGCTATTGAACAATATCTTCCCAGGGATAGACCTTGCAACGGGTGAAACGAGCAAAAAGCTCGGCCGAGGCAGGCATACCACAAGGCACGTTGAGCTTTACAAGCTCCCAAAGGGCGGCCATGTTGCCGATACGCCAGGGTTTTCATCATTTGACACTAACAGATATGATATAATCTTCAAGGACAGGCTTGCAGGGTGCTTTCCCGAGTTTTCACAGTATGAGGGGAAATGCCGCTTTCCTGACTGCGCGCACATAAAGGAAAAGGGCTGCGCGGTCATTGAGGCTGTTGAGAGCGGAGAGATACCGCGCTCGCGCTTTGAGAGCTACAAGGCTATGTATGAGGACGCTGCAAAGCTTAAGGAGTGGGAATACAAATGAGTGACAAATGCACTATATTTGTCGGCGGCGATGCGGTAAGCCCTGATACGCTTGATACCGAGTTTTTGGCAGATTCCGTGGTTTACGGGGCTGACAAGGGGTTTTACCTTGCGGATAGTCTTGGGATAAAGTGCGATGTTGTCCTGGGCGATTTTGATTCGTCAAAAAAGCCTAAACGCGATGATGTTTTGCTTTTTCCTGTTGAGAAGGACGACACCGACCTTATGCTTGCGATAAGGCACGCATTTGATAACGGGCTTAAAGACTTTCAGGTTTACGGCGCTATGGGCGGAAGTGCGGATCACCTTATCGGCAACATTCAGTCGCTCGGCTTTATTACCTCGCGCGGCGGTTCTGCGGTGATCATCGGTGATAAGGACAGGATAACGCTGCTGACTGCCGGAAAATACAGCTTTAAAAAGAGAGAGGGCTATCAGCTTTCGCTGTTTGCTTACTCGGAGCGTGTTACGGGGCTGTCACTTAGCGGAGTAAAGTATCATGCACGGAATATCACACTTGAAAACACCTTTCCGCTCGGAATGTCAAACCATATTGAGGCGGATAATGCCGAGGTGAGCTTTTCATCGGGGATATTGCTCGTTATCGAATCAAAAAGGTAGCTTTCACACTTTTTGTGCTTTTTTCATATTATACCATAGGCTTTGTGCCAAAAGACTATGGAGGTGCGTTTTTATGAAAATAGTCGTTGTAAAGTCACCAAAGGTTTTATCGGGGATACTGAGGCTTGTATTCGGGATAAAAAAGGAAAAGGAAACGTAAATTATTTACTTACCAAAGACCGTGCATTTTATGCGCGGCCTTTTGCATATAATCACTTAGGTGATGAAAATGTATCAGCTTAAAATCAAAGGAATGACCTTCGGGGTATCATTCAGCTTTTTGGCGCTTGTCGGGTTTTTAACACTTTGCGGTGACGGGGTAAGGGGGCAGCTCTTACTTTGCCTTGGGTGCTGCCTTGTGCATGAAATGGGGCATTTAGCGGCAATGATGCTGTTAAATGTCAAGGCGCAGGCGCTTATCCTTTACGGCGGCGGAATGCTTATAAGGCGGCAAAAGGGGATAGATTCATCAAACCTTGATGACTGCATTATTCTTTTTGCAGGGCCATTGGCAAATGCGGCACTTGCAATCATTTTTTTACTGATAGGAATGCGAGGGGCAGCAGGGTATAATCTATTTTGCGCGGTATTTAATCTTTTACCGCTCAGTTACTTTGACGGCGGCAGGATAGCGGATATTCTGCTGCCCGATAACAAAGCGGTAACGCTTATAAGAAATATAATCATCCTTATGTTTGCCTGCCTTGTTTTCTCGGTAACGCTTATGGGAGGGCTCAATATATCGCTGCTGGTGACGTTTGTGTATATCGCGCTTTGCGAGATATTGGTTTAGCTTGCAAAATATGTGGAAATGTGTTATTAAAAAGTCACTGTTTCACTGCGCTGCTTATCCCGGAGAAATCCACGAAAAATCACACAATATAGCGCATTACAGCAAATGTATACAGCGTAATCCGAGGCAATTTGTTGTAACCCGGTTGACCATTAGTTGTCCAAATCAGAATAAGACAGACGAATATATCGTAAAAAACCACGCTGAAAAAGAATACGTTTTGTCAGCGTGTTTTTTTCGTCAGCATGCCTACAGTGCCGAATAGCAGATAAAAGTCGAACTTCTGAACCGACTGCTTGATTCATACGATGACGGAGGCGGACAGGTTTTTTACTGCACTGCTGTGAATTTGGTCTCTGTCGATGATATGCAGACGATACTGGATAAGGCTGATCAGATTAAACTTGAGCTGAAGGCATTTATGAGGAAGAATGGGATCTTATTGGAATAGGCGGATATATACCAAAATTGTAAATTATTGACGCTGACCGCTTGAAATATCAGGCGGTTTGTGCTATAATATAGTTAGCAAATGCAAACTATATGTGAGGTGACAGCGATGGATAAAAGAATAGTGTTATCGCTATTGCTCGCATCTGCCGCAACGATGACCGCTTGTTCGGGAGGAGAGGTCAAGCCCGATGCAGACGGAAACTATACTTTAAGCGGCTCTGCCGAGTGCAGCTTTGAGAAGGAAGATGCCAACTATACGATCTTCTTGAATGTAAAGGCTGACAAGGACGGCAATATCATATCTGTTGAAGATGCGGGGACACAGATCATGGAAGGCAAAGACGGCAAGTACAAGCAGGCGCAGGTGCTGTTTGATGAGTTGAAGGGCAAAAATATCAATACAGTAGATGAAGTCGATGCGGTGTCGGGAGCAACAGTTTCATGCGATGGGATAAAGTCGGCAGTAAAGTATGCACTGAGTTCTCTGAAAGGATAGGTGAAGCGACATAAAAAAAATATATCCCCGAAGAAATGGTGAAAATAAGCCGTTATCAGGATTTCTTTCCCACACTTGATAATGATATTCAGCGGGATATTACAGACGAATGGCTGAACTTATCAAAGAAGAACAAGAATACTGTGACAAGGGAAATTACGAGCACATGGCACAGATACTTACCTCTATCGCTATGTATGAGGTCTTGCAGAAACACGGCATCAGTGAGGAGGAAGCGTACAAGACCGTTTCGGAAAAGATGTGGGCATTTCTTGACCCTACGAGTATGCAGAAGCTCGCCCGAAAGAGCTTTTTCCTGCCGCTTATGAAAAAGATAGTGCCTATGGGCTTTAAGAAAAAATCTGGTCACGGCTGGCGTTACATATGGCACAAGAACGAACCGAAGGACAGGTTTCACTTTGAGTGCAACGAGTGTATCTATGCCAAGATACTTGGCAAGCGTGGAATGATGAAGCTGGGGGCTATGTGATGTCATGCCGATATTATCAATTACGGCAGTATGCCTTATACAGATTTTATTCGTACAAAGACACTCTGTCAGGGCGGCGACTGCTGCGACTTTCTGTTTGTCCGCCATGATACGGAGGAATTTGAGAGAACAAAGAGTATATAGTATAGAAAAAATTCCGTGAGTTTTTCGCTCACGGAATTTATGTTATATGACTGTTTCGCCGCTGTGCAGAGCAATGAGCTTATCGCCAATTATTTCCTTCATCAGCTCTCACCGCAGGAGTGGTTTCCGCAGGAATGACCTTCGCCGTGATCGTGATGATCACAGGTAGGGTTCTCATTCTGAACAAGTGTCTTTGCAAGGAAAGCCTGCACCGTTTCATCTGCACTGCCCATATTTCCTCCGTAGAGGGTGATGCCAGCCTCCTGCATAGCCATCTGTGCGCCTCCGCCGATACCTCCGCAGATCAGAACATCTGCCTGAGCGTTTTTCAGAAATCCTGCAAGTGCACCGTGTCCTGCACCGTTTGTTCCAACGACCTGTTCGCCTAACAACAGATACGGCGTGATTTCTGTGGTCTTGGCATATTTGCGTCTCCTTTCTGACTTATGTCAATTATATCATGGTTTTTGACCTATGTCAAGTATGTTGTTGCCATTTTCGGATATTGACGGATATTGCATCATTTGGTATAATTACATAGTAGGCTTGATACTGTTCATAAAGATATATAAGTAATAAAAAGGAGAATCGAATATGACAGAAATTCAGCTTGTACCGCTTGAATCGTCTGACAGAGAACAATTCATTAAGGATAATCAGGAAGCGTTTAATTACGGTGCATTGGAGGAATTCGGTCAGCGGGACGATCATTTTGAAGAAGACGGCGAGATCATCTCCCATGAGACGATCTCCCGTTCGATAGACGAGGGCGAAGCCTTCCGAATCATGCAGGATAACAAACCGGTGGGCGGTGTCGTTATCAGAACAGAATACGATCTCGGCGAGCTGGAATTGCTTTTTGTTTCTCCTGCCGTTCACAGCAAAGGCATCGGATACGCAGCGTGGTGTGCGATAGAAGCAATGCATCCGGAGGTCACGGTCTGGGAAACTGTTACGCCTTATTTTGAAAAGCGTAATGTACACTTCTATGTGAACCGCTGCGGTTTTCATATCATTGCGTACTATAACGAGCATTTCTGCGCCGAAAACGATAAGGACGGCGAGATGTTCGATATGTTTGCTTTTCAGAAGATACTGCCAAATACGCCGCAGTCCATAAAGGCAAATATTGAACGTATCACATACTTTGAGAATATAATGGACAAGATTCAGGCAATGGAAAGTCATTCTCCCGAACGTGCAAGGCTCCTCTGTGAGCTGTCTGATTATTACAGCAGCGATGCCTGGAAGCGTGACTTTGCCACTAATGAAGCCGGACTTCTCCCGAAAAAACTGAAGCGTGGTGTTCTCTTCGAGGATGGTATCAACGATCTGCTTGATGAATAAAAATGCCCTCTCATAAGAAGCGATGAAGATTCTTATGAGAGGATTCTTTTATTATGTGTGAAAGTATATCGTTTTTGTTTTTGGAGCTAAGATGCGACTTTGTACAAAAACTGCCGCCGTGGTTGTGCTGCAATATTAATTTTAATTACAGTTGAGGTTTTGTTGAGGTTTAAGTGATATCATATACTTGGTTCGGTGTAAGAGACTAAAAATTCTGCATTTTCCGAAAATACATTATCAGAGAAACTTGACCGCTTAACAGGCTTCGTGTTACAATAGCATAAAGTGAGGTGCTGAAAATGTTCAATATACTTGTGGTTGAAGATGATAAGGAGCTTTGCGGATTGTTTTGCAAAACCTTGATCAAGAACGGATACAATGCTATCTCTGCACAAAATGCATCAGCCGCTCTTGATGTTCTTGAAAAAGAATATATTGATCTTATGATCTCGGACGTTATGATGCAGGGAATGAGCGGGTTTGAGCTTGTCAAGGCAATGCGTGTCGGGAGAATGGATATGCCCATACTGATGATAACGGCAAAGGGCGATATAAACGATAAGGAGCAGGGCTTCAAGTCAGGGGCGGATGATTACATGGTAAAGCCCATAGACTTAAAAGAAATGCTTTTCCGTGTGGCGGCACTGCTAAGACGAGCTAAAAGTGCCAGTGAGAGAAAGCTGACATTTGGTGAAACACTGCTTGAATACGATACGCAGACTGTCAGCGATTCAAACGGTTCACAGATACTTCCGCTAAAGGAGTTTCAGCTTTTGTATATGCTGCTGTCCTATCCGGGGCAGATATTTACCCGTCAGCAGATACTTGACGATATATGGGATTTGAGGACGTTGAGGATTCGCACACTCTTGATGTTCACATAAGCCGTCTGCGTGAGCGTTTCAAGAAAAATACCGATTTCAGGATAGTAACGATCAGAGGTCTTGGGTACAGGGCGGTGAAATATGAGGCATAAAATTGATAAGTCGAAAATGCGTCATTACTCCAAAATGGTCAGAAAGCTGATGCCGTCCTTCCTAATGACAATACTTGTCTTTACGCTTATTCTCGCTCTTGTGGGCTATGCTGTTGTCAGGCTCGGCGGCAGTGTTACACAGCTGCCTGGACTGGGCATATTTCTTTTATTCGGGCTTTGCTTCTTAATGGCTTATATCCTGCGGCTTTCAAAGCTGGAAAATCAGGCAAGCCTTAATGAGCCGGTGACATACCGCCTTGACGAGCAGATCAGAGAATGTATCGTTATGCTCGAACCAAAATGGAGCACTAAGGATATTGGTTTTGAACTCGATCTGCCAGAGCAGACATATACAGGACAAAGATCACTGCTTTTTCAGGTATGGACAAATATCATATCCAACGCTATAAATTCTCGGAAAACGGCAGTACCGTTCCAGTAAAGCTGGAAAGTACAGAGCATCATCACAAGATATATATCAGCGATG
>JAGBNQ010000066.1 GCA_017634275.1 Ruminococcus sp.
ATTTCTACTCAAACCCGTTTTACTACAACATCGGAAATACGTTGAACGGCGGCGGTATCGACTTCATCTACGCTCAGACAAATGATGCCTTCGGGCAGATAGAAACGCTCAATGTCCGCACGAATGAGCCTGAAATGATCGGCTCATGGAACGAGCGCTTTGCGTACACCGATGATGATATTGATGCCTACCTGACCTATGCGCAAAAGCTCGGTTATAAGCACATCATTCTCGCAGGGCATTCCCTCGGTGCAAACAAGGTCATTTACTACCTTTCCCGTCATCACGATGAACGGGTTGAAAAGTTCATTTTGCTAAGCCCTGCCAACCTCACCAACATGATGAGCAGCGTGACCGACGAAGAGCGCTTTTACATCAAAAACGAAGTGGAACACGGCTATGGCAGGCGAGTGCTGCCGTTCTATTTTATGGGGTGGGGTGAATGTACCGCCAATACCGCCTATGACTGGATAAGCGGAATGCTTAACAATGTTCATGTGGAGCGTGACGGCGATTTCTCGCAGGCAGAGAATATCACCCACACGGGCGCTCTGCTGATAGGTACGCTTGACCGCTTTACCTACGGCGACCCGTCGGGGTTTCTCCGAAACATCAATGACCATATCCCGACAGCGGAGCAGAACAAGCTGATATTTATTGAGGGAACAGGTCACACCTATCAGCAGAAGGAACAGCAGCTTGCAGATTCTTTGCTTGAAACGCTGAAGGAATGGGGGTATTGATATGAAAACCATTTTTGACAAAACCGAGATAAAAAACCTGAAACTGAAAAACCGCCTTTTCCGCTCCGCCACATGGGAGGCGCTTGCAGACGAAAACGGTCACTTTGACGAGGAAATATACAACATATATGACGAGCTTGCCGCAGGAGGGGTGGGCTGTATCATCAGCGGATTTACTTCAGTTTCCGACGGAGACCAGTATTTCGGCGGTATGGCAAGGCTCTCAAATGACGGGCTTATCCCCGAACACAAGCGGCTTGTCGATACTGTCCATAAGCATGGTGTACCAATAATTGTACAGCTTGCTTTGGGAGAATATCAGAACAAGGAGATAGACGAGCTGACTGAAAATGACACCCACACTATCCGTGAAATGTTTATTAGTGCCGCTGACAGAGCTGTTCTTGCAGGCTATGACGGAGTGCAGATACACGCCGCACACGGTTTCTTTTTAAGCCGCTATATCAGCCCTGCCTATAACCGCAGAGCTGACCCCGAACAGCTTATCATTGATATTGCAAAGGCTGTCCGTGAGCATCACAATGACCTGCATATCACCATGAAGATAAACTCCGATGACTTTATGTACGGCGGACTTGACGAAAACGGCAGTATGCGTATCTGCCTTGCCTGTGTACCTTTCCTTGACAGCATCGAGGTCAGCGGAAACGGCACATCTGTTGCAGGAATAAAGGCAGGCGTGAACGAGGCATATTTCAAGAGGTTTGCTCTTGCGCTTGCTGAAAAGGCAGATATTCCCGTGATACTTGTGGGCGGACATCGGAGCATTGAGAATATGAACAGAGTGCTGAACGAGGGCGGTATTGAATGCCTCTCGCTGTCCCGTCCGCTTATCCGTGAGCCTGATCTGATAAACCGCTGGCAGAGGGGCGAATGTTCTCCTGCAAAATGTGTAAGCTGTAATATGTGCTACCGCACACCTGCACACAAATGCATTTTCAGATTGAGGGGGATAGAATGAAGGTCAGAGTAAATGTTAAAAGCATTATTGACGGTGAGGAGATCATCAATGAAACTGTCGGTGAATATGAAGTGATAAACGGTGAGCATCGCCTTGCCTACAGCGACCTTTCGGGGAATATGATAACAAACAATTACCTTACGGCAAGCCCCGACTGTCTGCACATAAAGCGAGAGGGCGGCTTTGAGGGGGAGATACTATTCGACCCGATGATAGACACCGTTATGAAATACCGCATAATTATGCTTGAATGCGGCTTTTCACTGCACACCTACGAATACACGCTGACAGAGAGCGAAAACGGTCTGATGATAGCCGTCCGCTACGGTCTGAATGACGGAAAAGCGGAGGAGATAAGCGCAGAGCAGACGATCACAGCTATTTTTTCTGCCGATTGACCTTTTGACCGCAGTATGGTATAATAAGGGTAAGCAAGAGAGCGATACGGATAGCCCGTTTATTGACTTTTTCGGGGCGGTTTGGTATAATAGGATAAATGAGAGGGCGATATGGCTTTGCCTGCTCACGAAGTAAGCAAGCGCCCCCATACCCCCGACGCCAAACTCCAATTTTCCAATGAAAGGAAAGCTCAGTATGAAAGGCTGGATAACCGCACCCGAGCAGTATCACGGGCTGCAAGGGTACAGAATAAAACGCGCCGAAACAAATTACGAGCATAATAAAGCGGCCTTTACTATCGGCAAGGGCAAAATGCTGCACGGGCAGGGAACTAAGGTGCTGAAAACGCTTATCTACGGAACGCATTCGCTTGAATGGTGCGGCTGTGAGCTGATAGCTGTTGCAAATACGCTCACACTTACGGGGCATGATATGCTTTTGCCCGAGGTCATATACGAGTTTGAGCTTAATATGATGCACTTTATCTTCCCCTCGGGCTATTTCGGAACAGCACCGCGTAAGATGAAAAGGTTTTATGACTTCCATGCCATACCTTATCATAGCTTTAATAACGCTTTGCTGCTTGAGGAGTATTTAAAGGATAAGGAAAAGGTATGCGGAATTCTTTCCTTCTGGAACAGGGAGAGGGAAACCTGCAAGTTTTTCCCCTTGCAGTTTTTCACAAAGGGGCTGCATACTGTAGCCTTTGAGAAAAAGTATGGCAAAATATATGTGTACAACCGTTCAAATTCAGTAACGGCGGCAAGGCAGTATTTAAGTGTCGGCGAGGTGTTCGCAGGCAGGCGCTTTATAACGGCCTATGTACTTGATGAAAAAACCAATGCTTTGTAAACGGTGATGAAAATGAATTATAAATATGTGCTTTTTGACCTTGACGGAACTATACTTGATACGCTTGACGATCTGGCGGATGCAACTAACGCAGCCCTAAGAGAATGCGGCTGCCCCGAAAGGACAAAGGAAGAGGTAAGAATGTTTGTCGGCAACGGCATAAGAAAGCTTATTGAGCGCGCTGTTCCGACCGGCACGGGTGAGGAGGATATCATAAGAACTCACGAGGCTTTCACGGCTTATTATTCCGTTCACTGCAAGGACAAGACAAAGCCTTATGACGGCATTTTAGAGCTTGTAAGAACGCTTAAGCAAAACGGAATCGCATCTGCGGTGATATCAAACAAGGCGGATTATGCTGTAAAGGCGCTTTGCGATGAATATTTTGAGGGCTTGTTTGAACTGAGCGTAGGCGAGCGCGAGGGCATAAGAAAAAAGCCTGCCCCCGATTCGGTTTTCGAGGCTATGCGAGTAATGGGTGCAAAGAAAGATGAAACGGTCTATATAGGTGACTCGGACGTTGACGTTATGACAGCCAAAAATGCAAGGATAGACTGTATAGGCGTTTCCTACGGCTTTCGCGGCAGAGAGTTTTTACAGCAGCACGGTGCTGAGGTAATAGCCGACACGGTATCAGAGCTTAAGGAATTGCTGATAGGATAGCTTTAACAATGCACAATTCATAATGCACAATGCACAATTGATGAGTCGGCTCGCACCGACGGATCATAAAAGTGACTGTGTTGCTTGTATTACAAAGTGTTTGATAAATGTTGATTGCTAATTAGCCGCCTGCGGCGGCTGCCCGAATGGGCATAACGCGCGCTGTGCGCGCACCTTAATTGTGCATTGTGCATTGTGCATTATGCATTGAAAATAGGCTGAAAGTGAGGTGAGAAGAATGGCAGTATATGTTTGCTCGGTATGCGGCTGGGAGTATGATGAGGAAAAGGGCTGCCCCGAAATGGGTATCGAGCCGGGCACAAAGTTTGAGGATCTTCCCGATGATTTTGAGTGTCAGCTCTGCGGCGTAGGCAAGGATCAGTTTGAAAAGCAGTAAACAGTATTAAGCGGTGTGAGAATATTCTTGCACCGCTTTCATTTTTTAATAATTTAACTTTAGCGAAAAATGTTTAGTTTCTAAAACGTTTGAGAACAATTCAAAAAATTGACACAATCTGCCCCATGTGTTATAATATGGTAAAAGGGAAACTTGATTTGGGGTGGTAATATGAAAAAAATGAAGAAAGGATTTACGCTTGTTGAGCTGATAGTTGTTATCGCTATAATCGGAACTCTTGCGGCAATTATCGTTCCTGCGATAATGGGCTATGTCAGAGAGGCAAATAAAAGGGCTGACCTTGAAACGGCAAGGCAGTTCGGTGAGAGAATAGAGACAGAAATGGTAAAGGACGATTCTCTTTATGAGAAGTTCTGCTATGCCCAAAGCGGAAGTAAAACTATTTACAGAGGTGTATATAACTATGTAGGCGGCGTTAAGGAAACACCTTATGATTTTATGGTAGTCACAAAGCTGAGAGCCGTAAAAAACGGTTATTATACATCGTTTGAATCGGGTGCTAATAACGAATGGAAGGATTATGGCAGAATTCTTGATAATATTTTTGATACAGCACACGGTAATCCTGCATATAAGATGAGAGCCACAAACCATAACGGCATCAAGACGGATGAATGGCTCATCGGCTACAGGATAGAAAAAGATGCAAGGGGAAGAGATGTAGTTACCGAAAAAATAGAGGTCTGGGCAGGGTGCAAATCTGACGATGCTGCTCACCCGCTTGACTGGGATACAAAAAACGGCTGGGGCTGTAATCCGAGATACCGTATCTGGCCGAACCCGAGCGATGAATATACAGTCTTTGACTAAACTGCATATAATATGAAATAAAAGCCCCGAGTGGGCTTTTATTATTCTATGTTTTTAACTGTGATTAATATTTTGATATAAAGAATAAATCTCTTGTATTAATAAACCCTTTCAAATGCTATAATATCTACAATGAGAATCAACAAAACCCTAATGCATCTGCTATGGTCGGTCTGATTGAAGGAGGAATTAATTATGTTTAGAAAGGGAATGGCTATATCTTTAGCTCTTGCGGCACTTATGCTAACAGCCTGCGGCGAGGGTGGCTCGTCATCATCGGGTGCATCGTCTGACAGCACATCAGCATCATCAGCAGCAACTGAGCAGGAGAGCAAAAAAAGCTTTAAGAATGACAGCGGAATGCTTGCAGACCTCTCAGAGGGGAGCCCCGAGTTTTTTGAAAGCTCAAACGGCTGGACTAACGGCAGTATGTTCAATGTTTTCTGGCGCGCTGAGAATGTGACATTTGAAAACGGAAAAATGCAGCTTGTAATTGATAATGACCCACGTGAGGAGCAGGGGATACCCTATTCGGGCGGCGAGTTTCGCAGCAAGGATTTCTACGGCTACGGCAGGTATGAGGCGAGCATAAAGGCTATAAAGAATAACGGCGTTGTCACTTCGCTTTTCACCTACACGGGGCCTTCGGATTCTAACCCGTGGGACGAGATAGATATAGAGATCCTCGGCAAGGATACTACAAAGGTGCAGTTCAACTACTTTACCGACAGCAAGGGCAACCACGAGTTTATGTACGACTTGGGGTTTGATGCATCGGAGGATTTCCACACCTATGCATTTGAGTGGCATAAGGATAAGATAGTATGGTTCGTTGACGGCAAGGAGGCTTACACGGCAACAGAAAACCTGCCCACAACACCGAGCAAGATAATGGCAAACGTGTGGTGCGGCAAGGGCGTTGACGGCTGGCTCTCACCGTTTGATGATGGCAATATCCCACTAAAGGGCGAGTATGAATGGATAAAATTTACGCCATTTGATGAATAAAACACAGCATATATCGACAAATTAAAGGAGGATATTTATGTTAAGGGAAAGAGGATTTTATAAGGGTGTCAATCTCGGCGGCTGGCTTTCACAGTGCGATTACAGCAAGGACAGGCTTGATAATTTCATAAAGGAGGAGGATTTCAAGACCCTCTCCACATGGGGGATAGACCACGTTCGTCTGCCGTTTGACTATAACATTTTGGAAAATGATGACGGCACATATAACGAGGAGGGCTTTGGCAGGCTTGGGCGCGCTATAGAGCTTGCGAAAAAATACGGCCTTAATATCGTGCTTGACCTTCACAAAACAGCAGGCTTTTCGTTTGACAGCTACAGCGAGAACGAGCATGGATTTTTTGAGAGCGAGGAGTATCAGGAGCGTTTTTATAAGCTGTGGGAGCAAATGGCAGAGCGCTTTGGCAAGTACAGCGAAAATGCGGCATTCGAGCTTTTGAATGAGGTGACTGATGACAAGTTCATCGACGTGTGGAACAAGGTCATTCGCGAGTGCATAAGAAGAATAAGAGCATATGCGCCCGACACTATCATAATAGTCGGCAGCTACTGGAACAACCACGCATCGGCAGTTAAGGCGCTTGAAAAGCCGTATGATGAAAAGGTGGTTTATAATTTCCACAGCTATGATCCCGTAGAGTTTACTCATCAGGGCGCATACTGGGCTGAAATGATAGACAAGGAAAAGAGGATAGCCTTTGAGGATTCAAATACCACAGAGGAATTCTTTGAAAAGACCTTTGCATCGGCTATAGAAAAGGCAAAGGCCGAGGGAACAGACCTCTACTGCGGCGAGTACGGTGTTATCAACATCGTTTCCCCCGAGGATACGCTCAAGTGGTATAAGACTATCAACGCGGTTTTCGAGAAATACGGTATCTCAAGGAGCGCATGGAGCTACAGAGAAATGGATTTCGGCCTTGTTGATGCTCACCTTGACACGGTAAGAGATGAGCTTATAAAATATCTGTAATATTATTTGTGGCTTTGTTATTGTTATCAATGGCACAGCCGCCTGATTTTATTTGACAAATAGATAAAAATGTGGTAAAATAGCCTTGTGAGCAGACTGTGCGGCAGCGCAAACGAGATAGTTTGTGAGGAAAGTCCGGGCATCATAGAGCAGGGTAGCTGATAACGTCAGCCGGAGGCGACTCCCGAGACAGTGCAACAGAAAATTACCGCCGAATTTTTCGGTAAGGGTGGAAAGGCGAGGCAAGAGCTCACCGGAGGCGCAGAGATGCGTCTGCCGTGTAAACCTTACCCGATGCAACCCCAATGGCAGCGTATATGTCAATGGCTGCTCGTCAGGCGTATTGCTGTAGGGGGCGTTAAAGCTTTGTGGCGACATAAAGCTCAGATAGATTGCCGTACACGACAAAACCCGGCTTACAGGTCGGCTCACATCAAAAGCGCTCCTTTTTTATAAAGGAGCTTTTTTGATTTAAGCGGATAACCAAATTTTTGATAATTATTGACAAATAGAGAAAAATGTAATATAATATTATTGGTGATAATGATGAAGAAAGCTTTCAGGAAAACTATATGTGCGGCTGCTGCTTTGATAATGGCAATAGGCTGCACCTCCTGCGGAAAGAAGAATATAGAGCAAAGCGATGTTTCGTCAGGTACGACAACTGCGGCGGTGACAAATGCGACCGAGGCGGCTGCCCCTGCCGAAGAAGAGCCTGCGCAGACCGAGGCCGCAAAGAAAAAGGCGAAAAAGACCGTCAAGAAAGAAAACTACAACCAGCTGACGGGGCTTTACGATGTTGCCGACAGCGCTAAGGGCAAAAGGCCGTGCGCGGTAATGGTGAATAATATCGAGGCATCTTTGCCGCAGTATGGGATATATGATGCGGATATTCTGTTTGAGATAGTTGCTGAGGGCGGCATCACAAGGCTTATGGCGATATATGCCGATGAATCGGATATTCCGAATGTCTGCTCGATAAGGAGTGCGAGGTATTACTATATGCTGTTTGCGCAGTCCTTTGACGCGGTGTATCTTCATTGGGGGTCTGACCCGAAGGTGTGCAGGCCTATGTTTACCGAGCTTGATATCGACCATATCGACGGCATGAGCGATACCGTTATCTTCGACAGAGATTATGACAGAATGAACTACTATGATATGGAGCATACGGGCTACCTTAATGGCTCGGCTGTAATGGGCGATATCGAAAGCTACGGCTATCGCACAGAGATAAAGGACGGCTATGAAAGCATTTTCAGCTTTTATGATGAATTTACAAAGCCTGCGGGCGATGAATGCACGAAGGCAGTTATCACATTCTCGGATTGGTACTACTCGCAGTTTGACTATGATAAGAAGAGTAAGACCTATAAAAAGCTGCACAACGGCTCAAAGCATATGGATATAGGTAAGGATAAGCAGCTTGAATTTACTAATCTGCTTTTCCTTGACGTTCCCGAGATAAAGGAGATAAATGAGGACAGCCACATCGTCGGCTTTGATATGGACGGCGGCAGCGGCTATCTTATCACGGCAGGTAAAAAGAAGAGCATAAACTGGCGCAAGGACGGCGACTTCGGAAAGCTTATTATCACTGACGATAACGGCTCGCCCGTAGAGATGAACGTCGGCAAGACATATATCGCAGTTGCCGAGGCAAACGCGCTTAGTACAAGCTGATAAATGAGTATAAGGGTATCGCTTTACGATGAACTATGACCTCATCGGGCAGGCGATGCCTTTTTTTATGGATATCCCCTTGATACACCAATGTCTGATAGCTGTAGATCTGCATTTTATGCTGAAAATGTGTTGTGTCAGGGGGGATAGCCATGATTTTTTAAATGTGTAAATGTAATATCTGTTTCAAAAATATAGCTGCCAAATGGTTTATTAATTTTATACAAAAAAATTGGCTGATGAGGTTGATTTTTGAAACTTTTTATGATATAATATAAATGGATTATTATTTTGTAAAGGAGCGGAGAAAATGGAAAAACTTCAAAAGGGTATCCCTGAGCGTGAGCCTATCTCCTTTCTTAAGCTTGCGCTTGCTCTGGCAAACGATTATGACAGTATATATGTAATAGACCCTGATGATGACAGCTATATCGAGTATTCTACCGCAGACGAAAAAAAGGAGATGGCTGTCCGCTCCGCAGGTGATGACTTTTTTGAGGAGCTTAGATATAACCGCCGCGTGCAGGTCTACCCGGAGGATCAGGAGGATTTTCTTCGCGCGTTCAAAAAGGAGGCTGTCATTGATGCACTTAAAGACGGCAAGAGCTTTTCTCTTAACTACAGGCTCGTGATCGGCGGCAAGCCCTTGTACTATTTCCTTAAAGCGATAAGGGGCGGCGACGGAAGTATCGTTATAGGCGTTCAGAATGTTGACGAGCAGCGCAGGCGCGAGCTTGCCGCAGAGGAGCGCAGCAGAACTTATTCCGAGATAGCCCAGTCACTTGCAAGCCTTTTTGAGGTTATCTACCACATTGATATAAATACAGGGCACTATACCGAATACAGCGCCTCTGAGAGTTATGCGCGCTTAGGCCTTGATCGCGGCGGTGAGGATTTCTTTGAAAAGGTGAGAGCTGATATCATCAAGGTGATACATAAGGATGACCGTAAAAAGCTGATAGACGTTCTTGACAAAAACAGACTGCTTAACGAGCTTAACAGCAAGGGCATCGTTTCAGTAGTCTACAGGCAGCTGCTTGATAAAAAGACGCAGTTTTTAAACCTTATCGCCCTAAAGATGAAAAATGACAGCGACAGGATAGTTATAGGTGTTCGCAATATAGATAAGCAAAAGAGAAAAGAACAGGATATGGAGGATAAAAACCGTACCTTCGGTGAGATAGCTCTTGCACTCGCTGCAAGGTATGAGGTAATATATCATGTCAATATAGAGAATAATGAATACCGTGAGTACAGCGCGAGCGAGAAATATAAGCGTATCGAGATCGGCGCTAAGGGCAAGGATTTCTTTGCCGATACTCAGGTAAATATGAAACGCGATATCTACCCCGAGGATTATCCTATGATGGCGCTTGCTATGAGAAAGGATTATCTTCTTGACAGCCTGAAGGAAACGGGAAAGAACTTCTTAAGCTACCGCCTTATCCTTGACGGCAGGCCGCAGTATGTCACCCTGTTTGCCGTAAGGCCGAAGGAGGACAGCTCGCACATCATAATTGCCGTTGCAAACGTTGACGCGGCAAAGAGAATGGAGCTTGATTTCAGCGATGCACTCGGGAGCGCTATGGATATGGCTAACCGTGATGAGCTGACGGGCGTAAAAAATAAGCGTGCCTATGCTCAGGCAGAAATGCAGCTTGATGAACAGCTCACAGGCAAGGAAAAAGCCCCCTTTGCTATAGCTGTTTGCGATATTAACGGCTTAAAGCAGGTCAATGACAGCTTAGGCCATAAGGCGGGCGATGACTTTATAAAGAGCGCCTGCTCGGTGATATGCAATACCTTTAAGCACAGCCCCGTTTTCAGGATCGGCGGCGATGAGTTCGCCGTTATATTAAAGGGGAGCGATTTTGAGGAGAGAGCCTGCCTTATGAGCGAGCTTAAGCGCATTCAGAATGAAAACAGCAAGTGCGGAAAGGTGACTATCGCCGCAGGCATATCCGATTTCAATGTAAAAAACGATATCCGCGTTCAGGACGTTTTTGAGCGTGCTGATGAGGCGATGTATGAGAATAAAAAGGAATTTAAACTACACCTGAAAAGAGGAAACTGATGAGTAATGATATAACCGACAGAGAGCTTAAATTCTATCAGCTTTATGAAGAACTCGTGTCGGCAATGACTGATTTTGATGATCTCGATCCTGCAAGGGTAAGGGTCAAGATATCAGAGCTTTGCGCGCATCTTCGTATAGCTAAGGCTGTAACAAGGCTTTACCGAAATGAGAGGGAGGAAAGAGAGGGAAAGGGCGAAACTATCGCTACCTTCCTTTCAAATAAGCCCTGCACAGAATATATGAAAAAGAGGATAGTTACAAGCGTTCTGTCTATATGCACGCTTACTATTTATAAGGCGGACGATGAGCCCGAGCTTGATGATTTTGAAAAAAGCTCGTGTGACCTTGTGATGAGAACGGTCATGAGCTTTGTCAGCCGCAACAGAATGCGTGACCTTGTAAAGGAACTTGCGTTTTTTGACGATAACGGCTATAAGAATTTAAGAAGTCTTATAAATTTTCTAATGCATTACAGCAATGCAGGCACGCTCGGCGGGCGCGCCGCTATAAACTATAATCTTCGCCACTTTGCGCTTGTTAATCAACAGCTTGGCAGGCCTCTTGGTGATGTGGTAATGCGCACCCACTACGAAACGCTTGAAAAAATGATAGGCTCGCGCGGTATCGTTGTGCGCCTCGGTGGGGATAACTTTGTCTGCGTGTGCGGTGCAGAGCAGCTTGATGACGTTGTTTCATACCTTACCGAAACGGTAGTAGTGTACGATAAAACGGATGGCAGCGGTGTCAAGGTGACAACGAGCGCAGGCGTTTACCCGTTCCCCGAGGAGTATAGGATAAACAACCATAATGAGGTAATGGGTAAGATAGTCAATGCCTTCCGTGCAGCGCAAAGCGGCGGTAAGGAGCATATAGTTTTCTTCAGCGACCGCCTTTTAAAGGGCAGAGAAAAAAGTATGCGCGTTCAGCAGCTTTTCCCCGATGCGCTGAGAAATGAAGATTTCAAGGTGTTTTATCAGCCGAAGGTCGATGTTACTACGGGCAGGCTGCGCGGTGCCGAGGCGCTTTGCAGGTGGTTCCATAACGGAAAGATAGTTCCGCCTATCGACTTTATACCGAGCCTTGAGCAGACAAACGATATCTGCAAGCTTGATATGTATATGCTTTCCCACGTCTGCCGCGATATAAAGCGCTGGCTTGAAGAGGGGAGAGATGTCGTAAAGGATATCCGTAAACCTTTCAAGAAAAAATATGATAAACCCACACCTTCTTGAAACGATAATGCAGATAATAAGCGACAGCGGCATACCAAACGATTATATCGAGATAGAGCTTACCGAAACTACCACCGACGTTGAGTTTACCGACCTAAAGCACGTTGTCGGCGGCTTGCAGCAGCAGGGCGTTTTTACATCTGTTGATGATTTCGGTATCGGCTATTCATCGCTCAACCTTATAAGGGCGATACCGTGGAATGTGCTTAAGGTAGATAAAAGCTTTCTTCCTACGGCCGCCGATGATGATTCGGGCGACTGTAAGAGCAGCATAATGTTCAAGCACGTTGTTGCAATGGCGCGCGAGCTTGGCCTTGAATGTATCGCCGAGGGCGTTGAAACTAAGGAGCAGGTAGATATATTAAGAGAAAACGGCTGCATGATAGCGCAGGGCTTTTACTTTGATAAGCCCTTGCCGATAGAGGAATTTGAAAAGCGCCTTGAAAATCAGAGCTACCCCTTAGATAAAGAATAGCTTATTTATTAGCTTATGACCTCCTTGAATTTTACTTTAGCAATGCGGCCGCCAAACCTTTGCTATTGTATCATTCTTGGAGGTTATTATATTTTTTTATTATAAAAAATGCGTCTGCTTGATTTTAAGCAGGCGCATTTTTGCGTTTTTTTATTTTATTTCAGCTTGCCGTAGTCCTCGTCGGATACAGCCTCGCACCATTCGGTGCTGCCCTCCTCGCCCGGTATCTCAACAGCAAGGTGCGAAAAGAAACTGTCAGGCGCAGCGCCGTGCCAGTGCTTTACCTCGGCAGGAATGTTTATTACCTTGCCGGGGGTAAGCTCTACAGCCTCTTTGCCCCATTCCTGATAATAGCCTCTGCCGCCTACGCAGATGAGCATCTGTCCGCCTGCGCTTTTAGCGTGATGAATGTGCCAGTTGTTGCGGCAGGCAGGCTCAAAGGTCACGTTGAATATCGGCAGCTGCTCTGTCGATACGGGCGCAAGATAGCTCTGCCCTACAAAGAATTCACCGTAAGGGTTAGGCTCGCCGATAGGGAAGAAGATAGTGTTCTGATATCTGTCCTTGTCGGTAAGCTCTGTGGTTTTTTCGTTCCATACCTCTTTTGCAAGCCTGAATACCGCCCAGCCCTTCGGCCAGCCCACATACATCGTCGCGTGGGTGATGATCGCTGCTATCTCCTCTTTTGAAACGCCGTGCGCCTTAGCGTTTTGCAGATGATATAAAAGCGAGCTGTCGGTTATCCCCGATGCCATAAGGGAAACTACGGTTATGATGCATTTTGTCTTAACATCAATTGCTTTCTCGTTCCATACCTCGCCAAAAAGTATATCGTCATTAAGGTGAGCAAAGCTCGGCGCAAATTCGCCTAACTGCTCTCTGCCTGCTGTCTGTACTATTTTCTCGCTCATAATGCTTACCTCCTATATTTTCTGTGCGCCTGTACTCCAGACGTGTTTTTCATTTTTGTTTGCAGGCTTGTTCTGCGCCATTACCCCTGCAAGTGCGTGGGGAACATACGGCTCTTCAAGATAAGCTATGTCGCCCTCGCTAAGCTCTAAGTCAACAGCCTTTGCCGCCCCCTCAATGTGGTGCAGCTTTGTTGCCCCCACAACGGGAGATGTCACCTTTGTCAGCAGCCACGCAAGAGAGATTTCCGTCATGCTGACCCCGTATTTTTGCGCAAGCTCATTGACCCTGTTTATAATTACCTCGTCCTGCTCCTTTGTTGCGTCATACTTGAATTTTGCGTAGCTGTCCTCCTCGGCGCGCTTTGATGTTTCACCGGGCAGCCTTGCGAGCCTGCCGCTTGCCAAAGCGCTGTAGGGGGTCATAGCGATGTTGTCCTCCTCGCAGAGCAGCGCCATTTCCCTCTCCTCCTCGCGGAAGATAAGGTTGTAATGCCCCTGAATGCTCACAAATTTCGTAAAGCCCTCTTTCTCGGCTAAAGCATTGGCCTTTGCAAGCTGCCACGCATAGCAGTTTGAAATGCCTATGTATCTTGCCTTTCCTGCTTTGACTATTCTGTTGAGCCCGTCAAGAATATCGTATATGGGCGTGTTCCAATCCCACATATGGTAGATGTAAAGGTCAACATAGTCTACCCCTAAGTTTTGCAGGCTTTTGTTTATCATGCGCTCGATATGCTGCTGTCCCGTTATTCCTGCCTCAATGTCCGCAGTAGTCCTCGGCAAAAACTTTGTTGCGATAACTACATCGTCACGCTTTGCAAAATCGCGCAGAGCCCTGCCTACAAACCGCTCGCTCGTTCCCGACTGATATGCTATCGCCGTGTCATAGAAATTCAACCCGAGGTCAAGCCCACGCTTTATTATCTCACGGGTATGCTGCTCGTCTATCGTCCATGAATGCTGCCCGTTTGCCGCATCGCCAAAGCCCATGCAGCCCATGCATATGCGTGAAACATTAAGCTCTGAATTTCCGAGTCTTGTGTATTTCATTTTACCGCCCCTCCTAAAAGCTGCATAACGCAGCAGTAAACTATCTCATAAATGCTGTGCATTTTAAAATCCATTTTTGCGTCCTCCATAGCCTTTAGCTGCTTGTCGGTCGCCACCGAGTAGGGGTAGACCCCGAACAAAAACGGGAAGAACACAAATATAAAGTTCTCGCTGTCGGTATCGGGGAAGAATTTGTTCAGGCACTCTCTCATAGCGTCAAGCGTTGCCCCGTAGGCTATCTTAAACTCAGTTAGCCTTTCTGCGCGCGAGTTTTCCTCCATATCATAGTGGTTCATTGCAAGCAGCTTTAATAGCTGCTCGTGCTTTTCAAGCGAGCCTGCAACTGCAGCGGCAAAGTCCTCCTTGCTCATTTTGTCATTTTCCCTTGCAAGGGCGAACATCTCATCAGCCCAAACCTCATATTCCCTTTGCATAAGCGCTAAGAAAATTTCCTCCTTAGTCTGAAAATAGTTGTAGATAGATGTGCGTGTAAATGATGTCACAGCGCCTATCTCCTTCATAGTTATCTCCTTAAAGCTCATAGTTTTATAAAGCTTTTCGCAGGCGCCGACTATTTCCTCTTTCCGCGATGCTGTCAGCTCGGGTGATCCCTTCGGCATAATACCGCCCTCCTTCCCAGTATTCTGACACTATGTCACTATAGCTATTATACCACCATTCTGACACGATGTCAATATAATTTCCTCCGTTTGTTTATTTTTGGCATTATGTACTATCAGTCAGAACAAATGCTGTAGATTATGCACAAGCAGGCAGCTGTGGTATTGTATTGCCTGATAAGATAACCTGAGTTTGTGGAGCGAGCGCTATCCCGAAGGGGGTATGGGGGGCACTTGCTTACTTCGTGAGCAGGCAAAGCCCCCCAGACCTCCTTCGCCAAACTCCAATTTTTGTTAACAAACAGTAGCGCAGCTAATAGTAATGCCATAGTACTTCTGACTTTAGATCGGAAATACTATGGCGTTAAATCTCTGTATAAGTACCGCGCTTATCGGGAGGTTTATTAAATGCAGCTTATGATATTATGCCCTTCATAAGCTCTTCAAGCTCTTCATCAGACTTGGCCGTAAGCTCATCACTATTGTAGAACCTTGTGATCAGCGCCCCGACAGCCTTGCCGTCCGACTCAGCAGGTGCTGTTTCAGACTTGGTCTGTGGATCTTTTGTGGATTGATCATTTGCTGTGGTCGTTGTAGTGGTTTGCGTTTGGCTGTCAGCCTTGCTTGATGATGCGTCCTTGTCACCGCACCCTGCTCTGATATAAGAACAGGCTGTTTTTTACACTATGCAGGCCTGCCCTCGGCAAGCGCCTTTACCTCATCAAGACTAAGACCGGAATACTTAGCGATATCTTCAAATGAAAGCTTTCCGTCGTCGATCATTGCCTGAGCGGTTTTTATCATATGTTCTTTTCTGGCCTCAGCTCTGCCTTCATTTCTGGCCTCATCTCTTAATTCTTCAACTATCTTACACATTTTCTCCCGACCTCCTTCTGTTTCCTTGTAATACTTTACACCATCGGCAAGCTGAGGATAGTTCATATCCTGCGATTTAAGGCACTTAAAATCGTGCATAAGCTTTGCAAGCGGTGTATCGTCCTTGTCGTGCTCGCCGTTTACATATATAATATGTGTCCCGTCGCCAAATGGCTCATCTGTTTCCTCTATCCTTCTTGTGATGTGATACAGCGGCAGATCGCGCCCGAGTACATCATGCTCGGTTATGAATATAACGTAGCTGTCAACAAGCTCGGAATACGCCTGCCCCTTGTCAAGCAGACGTGTATCGAGCATACTGCTGTTGTAGCGTGCCCTGCGGATATCCGCCCCGTCATTATCACGCTGGACTTCAATGTCCATAACTCTGTTCGCAGAATCAACAGCGGTTATATCTAACCTTACCGAGCGCTTTTTGAGATTTCTGTATTCGTGCTGAACGGTTATCTTTTTGACCTTGATCGCAGGCTGTTTGAGTATGATACTCAGCACCAGCTCAACCCCTGCATAGTTTTCATCAAAGACCTGGCACATAAAGTCATCGTCCATTAAAGTCATTCTGTCAATGGCGTTTTCGATTTTCTGTCTGTCCATAGCTTACCACTTTTTCTTTAAATATAATATACCATATCTGCCCGTCAAAATCAATAGGAAGTGAAATAAAAAATCGTGCAATATGTTTGTCTTTTAAGCTGTACACTTTTATGTACAAAGGCGGCTTTTGCGCTAAAATAGGGGAGTGGGGTATTACTGTCGGACGTAAAATTTAGATGTCAATTATCCCGAGGCAGCTTTTGCGAAAAGCCTTGTGTATGGGCAATTTTTATAAATAAATCCTTATTATCATACGCTGTATTGTTCAATACATTCTATTTTGGAAAAGGAGTTGACAATCTGAAATTCAAGGTGTATAATAATTACAGTTAGCTAAAACTAACTCAAAAATGAGATCGGGGTGTTTTTATATGGCTAAGACACAAGTTGAATTTAAAGATGTTGTAAGGGTGACGGGCAGCAGACAGCGGTTGACCACGTCAGCTTTACTATAGATGAGGGGGAGTTTGTAGTTATCCTCGGGCGCTCGGGTGCAGGCAAATCGACTGTGCTTAATATGCTCGGTGGAATGGATACGCCTACCGAGGGAAAGGTGATCGTTGACGGTGCAGAGGTATCATCAATGAATGACAAAGAGCTTTCAGTCTACAGGGCTGACACGATAGGGTTTATCTTTCAGTTTTATAACCTTATCCCGGGGCTTACGGCTTATGAGAACGTAGCTCTTGTTAAGGATATAAAAAAGGATTCGCTCGATGCAAATGAGATGCTTGAGCGCGTTGGCCTTGCTGACCAGAAAAACAAGTTTCCCTCGCAGATGTCGGGCGGTCAGCAGCAGAGAGTTTCAATAGCGCGTGCGCTTGCGAAAAACCCGAAAATAATCCTCGGTGATGAGCCTACGGGCGCACTTGATTCCGAAACGGGGCTGATAGTGCTTGAAATGCTGCAAAAGCTCTCGACCGAGGAGGGCAATACGGTCATACTTGTAACGCATAACGCCGATATCGCAAAGTGCGCAAACAAGGTTATACATATGCGAAACGGCAAAATAAAATCAATAAAGACAAACGACGCCCCCTTATCGGTGCGCGAAATTGAGTGGTAGGGGGGAGCATATATGCTTAGGCGAAAAATGCTCCGCGATATAAGGGGCAGCTTTGCACAGTTTTTTTCTATATTTATTCTTGCGGCGGTGGCGATGTGGTGCTATACGGGCTTTCAGGCAAACGTCATAGGCGGCACTCAGGCAAGGGAGGAATTTGAAAGCAAGTCAAACTTTTCAGACGGCTGGATATACGGCGCGGCCTTTGGCGATGAGCAGGCAAAGGCAGTAGCCGATATTGACAAGGTTAAGGACGTTCAGCTGAGAAACGAGGTGCTTGGAAAGGCTGATGAAAAATTCAACACGGCCGAGCTTTACTGCTATTTTCAGGATAGCGTGAATGTTACAAAGCCCTATGTAATAAAGGGAGAAGGCTTTGACCCCGATGATACCGAGGGGGTATGGCTTTTCTACCGCTTTGCTGATGCGTGGGGGCTTAAGGTCGGTGATGAGTTTACCTCTCACGCGCTCGGGCAGGATATAACCAAAACTATCCGCGGCCTTGTGGTAACGCCCGAGTATGAATTTGCCTGCGCATCGACCGATGCGGATACCGACTTTCACAACATAGGCTTTGCCTATATGTCGGTAAAAGTGCTGCCCGAGGAGCTTAGGAGCTTTAACGAGATAGTTTTCACCTGCTCGGGCGACCCGTTAAAGCTTGAAGGTGACATAGAAAAGGCACTTGACGGAAACTACGCTTTCTTAGCTGACCGCAAGAGCATTGACGGCTATAACCGCTTAACTGACGAGCTTGGCCAGCATGACGGGTTTTCGTATGTGTTCTCGGCGGTGTTTGTGGCGATAGCGCTGCTTGTTATAACAACTACCATGAAAAGAATGGTAGCCCGTCAGCGCACGCAGATAGGAACGCTAAACGCGCTCGGTATGAAAAAGAGCAAGATAATGATGCACTACATAAGCTTTAGTGTAGTGGTAACGGCGCTCGGCTGCTTTGTGGGCGTTGTGCTTGGCATATTCACCTTCGGTAAGATGATGGTCGATATTTTCAGCGATGCTTACTCTGTTCCCGGGTGGGGGCCGGGGTATGATGCCAAGAGCATTATCCTCTCGCTTGTAATAGTTATGATCTGCGCTTTGGCGGCATTTTTAAGCTGTAAGAGCATTCTTAAGATACACCCCTCCGAGGCGCTGCGGCCTGCGGCTGCAAAAAGCTCAAAGCCCTGCATTTTTGAAAAGCTGCCGTTTTGGGATAAGCTCGGCTTTACCGCAAAATACGACCTGCGCGACATTGCGCGCTCAAAGCTGAGGGCAGTAATGGGCATTTTCGGTACGATGATGGGAATGGTGATAATGCTCCTCGGCTTAGGTGCTTATGATACGGTGGATCATGTCGAGAATTGGTATTTTAAGGACATACAGAATTATGACTCGCAGGTGCTTTTTACCGACAGCTGCACACCCGAGCAGGCCTTTGAAAGTGCTGACAAGTATAACGGCGAGCTTATCTCGGCTGACCTTATATCAATTGCCGCGCAGGAGCATCCGACATCGGACGACATTTTAAGCTGCAAGCTTACAGTTACCGAGGGCAAGGGGCTGTTCTGCGTATCGGACGTTGACCTGAACGTTACCGACTTAGAGCCTGGAACTGTAGCGCTGACAATGAAACAGGCCGAAAAATTAGGCCTTGAAAAGGGTGACACTGTATACTGGAAACGTTCAAGCGACAACAGCTGGAACAAAAACAAGATAGGCTTTATTTCAAGGCACCCCTCAATTATGGGAATAACGATGCTTAGGGCAGATTATGAGGCGGAAGGCTTTGAATTCAAGCCGCAGATGCTCGTTTCAAAGGATGAGTGTGACGGGGCAGATGAGCTTTCGTATGTTTCGGCAGTTCACAGAATGAGCGACCTTAAGGCGGCATTTGAAAAGAATATGGAGATCATGAATCTGCTCGTTTACTTTATGATATTCTTTGCCTGCCTGCTGATAATAGTTGTGCTTTACAACTCGGGAAACCTGTCCTTCAACGAGCGCGAGAAGGAATTTGCAACGCTTAAGGTGCTGGGCTTTAAGAGCAATGCTATAAGAAAGCTCATATCCGTGCAAAATCTGTGGCTGTCGATCATCGGCGTTATTCTGGGAATACCGCTCGGGCAGGGGCCGCTGCAGGCGATGATGGATTCAAACGGCGACCAGATAGACTGGCCCTGCTACGTTTCACCGCTTACATACCTTATTTCAGCGGCGTTTGTTATGGTAGTATCGGTCATCGTCGGCTTTATGTTCCAGCGCAGGATAAAGAGAATAAATATGATAGAGGTTCTTAAGGGAATGGAATGATGATGTGCGGAAGTAAAAAAGCTATGTATTTAGTAATTTATGAGCCGACGCTATAAAAAAAGAAGAATAAATAAAAAAAGTGATCGCTGCGTGATAGGTCTTAATACCCTACCGCGCAGCGATTTTTATTTTGCTATTTATCTCTTGTGGAGATTTACTATAATGAGCTGCCGAGGGCAAAGGCTTTTTGGGGGTAATCTGTCATACGGGTCATTGACGGGCTGCCGCAGCCGCAGCCGAGAACCATTCCTTTATCCTCAAAGTTAATGTAGCGCACGAGTGTTTTGTAGTGGGCGGCAAGTGCCTCAAATGTCCAGTCCTGAGAATTCCACGCAACGCTCAGCAAGGCTGATTTTAAGTGCCGTCTGTTAAGGCTGCTGTTGTATGCGCAAAAACGGTCAACGACTGCCTTTAGCTGCGCGCTCATTCCGTAGTAGTAAAGCGGCGTTGCAAACACGACCATATCACACGATAGCAGCGCTTTGCGAACTATCGCGTTATCATCATCCAAAACGCAGTCACCCTCATAGCCGCAGGCTATGCAGCCTATGCAGGGGCTTATACTTAGCTTGCAGACATCGATCATTTCTACCTCGTGGCCGCCTTGCTCTGCACCTCTTTTGAAATTATCCGCAAGTATGCTTGTTGAGCCGTTTTCATTCGGGCTCGCCATAAGAATTACTATTTTCATTTTTTGCACCTCACAATTAGGCAACACCGCACAAAGATTGTGGTACAGATACGCAGTCAGATTTTTCGTCAGATTGCCCAAAATTACCGCAGGAATACTAACGTATTTCAAGGTAAATTTGGGTGATATGACGGAAAATCTGCAAGTAGATGTGCCGCAAAGCTCTCAGGCGGTCTTTGTGCGGTGTTGCCTTAGTTTTTTTCAGGTCTTAAAATCACTGTAAAGGCTTTTACCGCCTTGCGAAGTATTTTGTGCGGCGTTTGCGTTATTCTGCCAGCTTGCTGTTGTGCTGCCAAAACCGCCGCTGTTATTATCATCTTTTAGCGCAAGGAACATGACGCTGCCTATAGCCGCAGCTATCAAGAGCCATATCAGCGGCTTTGCAGAGTATTTCTTATCCTTATTTTTCTGCACAAGCTCACAGATAGTGTCGCCCACAAGCACAAAGAAAAGCAGCATTGCGAGGTTTTGCCAAATGATGAGCCACTTTGCAGTTTCATAATCAAGGAAGGCAAAGTGCGTTTTGAAAAAGATGTAGTTTACAATATCGCTCTTTATAAAAAGCCAAAAGCCTGCGCCTGCGGCTAATGTTAAAGCGCCCTTGAAAACCGCCTTGCCCTTGCCCTGTATTTTAGCGGTCATCGCCTTTATATGCATTCCTATATGCAGCCCCATAAGTATAAATGACCAGTAGGAAAATGCAAGGTGCAGCGTGCGCGCGGTCATTACATTTATAAGTCCATACATAAAAGGGACAGCATGGCCGCTCATTGACATTCCGCTTAGTGCGGTAAGTAAAATGGCTGTGAGCATAAGCGAGTTGACCGCCGTGACCGCTATTCGGTAGGGGGAGTATTTCCCCTTAAAAACCGCCTTATACCAGCCGAGGTTCAGGATGTTGTGCAAAACAAGCGTTACCGTCATTCCTATCCCGAGCCACTCGTGCAGCACATCGCCCGTCACCTGAATGGCCATTAAAAACAGCAAAAGGACTGTCAGAAAAGCATCAACTATCCTTTTGATGATATTTTTGGTCTTAGCCTGCATGACGATCCCTCACTCTCTCTTATTTCATTTCCTTTTCCCAAAAACGGATAACGTTAAGGCCGAGCCCGTCAGCAACGCTTTCAAGCTCTGCGACCTCATCGGGGGTGAGGGCTATGCTTGCCGCCTTTACAGCGTCATCAACATGGCTTGTCTTAGTTACACCGATTATCGGCAGAGTTCCCTTAGCTATAGCCCATGCAACAGGGATTTGCGCTATTTTGACACCGTATTTATCGGCCAGCTTGCCGAGCGCTTTGTTCATTATTTCAAGCTTGTCAAGAATGGGGTTATAGCTCTGCGCCCTTGCCGAGCCCTCGGGCATCGGGTGAGAAGTATCATACTTGCCCGAAAGCGCGCCCTGCTCAAGCACCATATATGAGAAGAAGGTTATATCGTTTTGCTTGCAGTAATCAAGTATTCCCGACTGCTCGGAGGAGCGGTTTATAAGGCTGTAATGGTTCTGAACCGCCGAGAGCTTAAGGCCGTGTGCGGCAAGGATCTCAGCTGCCTGCTTTATTTCCGAGAGGTTGTGGTTTGATACGCCTATCATCGGCACATTGTCCTTGCCCTCAAAATACTTTGCAAGCTCCTCAGTCCACTTTGGTGCGTCCCATACATTATGTATCCAGTAGATATCAAAGCTGTCAAGCTCCATAAGACCGAGCTGCATTTCTATCATATCCTTCATAGCCGCAGGTGATGAGCTGTCAGCGCATTGGGGAGTGAATTTATCCGAAATAAGAACACTCTCTCGCGGCAAGCCCTTAACAAAGCCTGCAAGCACCTTTTCAGATGTGCCCATACCGTATGCGTAGGCGGTATCCCATAGGTTAAGGCCGTTTTCCATTGCCTTATCAAATATAGGGCGGAGTGTATCAGCTGTTAAGCTGCCGCCGAATGTACCGTCATTGCCCCATGCCCATGCACCGAGCGCTATCTTTGGTAGGTTTTTCATAATAAATTCCTCCTTGTACTTATTCTGACATCGTGTCATTATAGATATTATAGCACTATTCTGACACGGTGTCAATATGCTGACGGGAATTAATTTATTTTTGGTAAAGCTGACAGTTAATAGCTATCGGCTTTGTGCAAAATGCTAAATTTATAAATACTCCCAAATAGTTGCTGAAGGTAAAAAACTTTTGTGAGTAATGTGCATTTGCATAAAAATAGCAGGGCTGATTTGTGCAAATGGTCAAAAGATAAAAACTTGCGAACCCAAAACAGCTTTGTGAGGGTGTTAATTACAGAATAGCATTTTAAGGAGGAAATAAAAATGCCAAGTTTAAAGCAAATATATGATAATGCGATAGAGACAGTTAAAAGAGAACCGCAAAAGATCGGCTCACATTTCTGGATTGCACTTATTGCCTATAAAATGATGCAGGATGACCCTAACGATAACAGCTATGATCATAGCTTTAGGGAGATAGGAATGGATCAGTTTAAGTATATGAGCTCCCCTTCATATACAAAGACGCTGAAAATCATCGGTGAAGAACAATCCTTAGAGCTTATGCAGGATCCCGGCAGGTTCTGGAATGTATTTAACGTTTTTGAGGAGGAACCCGAGCGTCGTCCCGCTGCTGACATCAAGGCGGATGAAAAGTCGGCTTATGAAAAAAAGGTGGCTGACTTCAGCAAGACTTTAAAAGATGTAGAGAACGAGATAACACAAACATACAACCAATCAAGGGCGATAGAAGGTAATACTCCTGAAAAAGAACAGCTTGCAGCAAGATCAAGAGAGCTTTCAAATCAGAGAAAAAAGCTGCAAAAAGATATTTCTAAAGCCCGTGTGCAGCAGGCTAAAAGAAGTATTGCGCTTGCAGCTGCCGATTCAAATAACGGCAATGTTGGTGCTGTAAGCCCGGATGAGATCGAAACTGAACTTGCAAACTTTGAAAAAGACCAGTATTTTGTTGAAAAGATAAATATGCTCAGCAGCCAAAGACTTGATGCAGTAATTGACGATTCTGCGAAGTTCATTGAGGAATACAGGGCTGAAAGAAAGATCTATGATGAGCTATTGGAGCTGAAGAACAGCAAGGATTACAAGAAGTTTGTTGACCGCATCGAGACGCTTTTCAGCAATGACAGTGACCCCTTGTATGATAGCTATCAAAGCGCTGTCAATGCGTGCATAGACCGGAGTATATCTTTCAAAGGCGCTGATAAGGAGCTTGATGATGATGCTAAGGAATTCATTATCGGGGTATCTGATGAGCTTTCAAGACGTACTGCTGAAAACTGCATGGCTGTAAGGCAGGCAGAGCTTCAGATGAGGCAGAGGGTAAGAAATGGCGAGTTTCCCGAAACAAGGCTTATAAATGATAATGGTAAGCTCCTTGATAAGATCGCTTATGATCTGACACAGTATCAGACTGATGCGGGCAGGAAGATGGACGTTTACAGCCAGCTGAATGAAGTGTTTGTCAGATGCACAACAACGTCAACAAGCGTTGATAAGGGTACTATAGACGGAAAAACAGCGCGTGATTATGTAAAAGATAAACTATTAAATACCATTAAAGACACCTACGAGAAGAATCACCCCGAGTTCCTTGAGGGAATGGATAAGCACCCTGAAGGAGCGAGCGCTTTTATTAGGGAGCAGTATTTCTATCAGCCCCGAAAGAACAGGGAAGGCTTTGTCTATAAGAATAAGCTTGCAAAGGAAGGCGAGTCATACTTTGAGGGAATGCCTAAGTTCCATAAAAAGCTTTTGGATATGACACCCGAGGAATTCCTAAAGTTTGAAAACGAGGAGCTGAGAAAGCGCACTATTGACGCTGAGGCATCTGAGAAATTCAAGGGTATCTCCGGCAAGGCGGATTACCTTATCAGGGAAATGGAAGCTGAAAATGACGAAGTAAAGCAGACAGATATTTACAAGAAGATGTATGATGAGCTTAAGAATTTCCAAAACCTCGGGACCAAGGATTTTATCACTGTAGGAAGTGTAGGCGACAAACGCACCGCTAAGAGAGGTGATCTATCAAGGCCGACAGTTAAAATGGCGCTTTCAAGGCTTAAAGATGCTGCTGAAGAATATAAGAAATACGACCCCGATTTTGCTAATAAGATAAAGGGCTTTATATGGGAGCGTAATATAGAATACAAAAAATATCTTGAAAATGACCCTCTTCTTGAAAATGACTTTAAGCTTGTTGAAAAGGCAAAGAACGTAAGGGAAGAGATAAGGACAGCTAAATTTGATGAATACGCTGACATTACCAAGCGCCAGGCAGACTTTGGCGGAGAAAACGGCAAGATCAAAAAGCTTACCGATAAGTATAATAAAGCAAAGGTCATTTTAGGCAAAAAGGAATTTGACCGCGTAGGCGAGATGCTCGGCCGTGTAGCTAAGTCTTTTGAAACAATGGAAAAGGCCGAAAAGCTCCGTGACAGCAAGAACAAGCAGGAAGATACAAATGCTAATAACGCATTGCGCAAAGAGATAGAGAAAGTAATAGAAAACCTTGAACTGCTTAAAGAGGCAACGGGCAAGTATTTTGAGCATAAGAAGAATGACGGGCAGTGGATAGGCAATAATAAAAATGCCAACAAGAGAATAGCGGCTGTTAAGGATATCGACGAGTTTGCTGATACGTTCATTGAAATGATGAAGACTAAGTCGGATATTCTTGATAAAATGATAAAGGGCAAGCTTACCGAGCATCAGAATATTATTGCTCAGCCTAAGCAGCCCTCGCCCGAGGAGAAATTTAATCAGAGCAAGCAAAGCTTTGCAAACGAGGCTGCCGAGGTTTGGCTCAAAAATAAGTTTAACAGCTACATTGATGAGCAGATAGATCTAAAGCACCCCGAGTATGATGCCGAGCAGAGAAAGCAGATACATGAGAAGAATGCTGACAAGGTCGGTGAGTATATTGCTCAGAATAAAGATGCGCTTAAAAATGATGAGGCCTTCAAGAGATTTATGGGCAGGATAAAAAATGAGCGTGACCTTGATAAGATGAGGGGCTATGCTGTAAGTGATAACGGCAATAAGCTCTACAGGATAATAAACGGCGAGAAGATAATCGAGAAAGAGATCGTTGACCTTGACAAGAAGATCTTAAACGCTCAGGAGGATCTTACTAAGCGCAAGGACGGGCTTGATGAGAATGAATACCCCAACCCCGGGTACGAAGAAAACTTCAGCGATTATTCATCTATCATTACTGCTTACTATTTCAAGGCGCATAAGCAGGAGCTTGGTGAGAACATCACAAACGAGAGCTTTGACAAGATGCAGCAGGAAATAATGGATAAGAAGATAATGAGAAATGTTATCCAGTCAAACAAGCCCGAAGAGCTTTACAATAAGGCTACATCAGGCAAGGGGCAGAATATCTGGAGCGAGTACAGTCACCAGCTCACAAAGCAAAATGAGCGCAAGAACAGCGTAATTAACAATGAGCCTAACAAAGAGATCGGTAAAAATGCTAATACCGAAAAAAATGCAGTCAATAGAAACAGTGTATTGGGCTAAGCGGTGAAAAAAGCTATCTCCCCGTGAAAAAAGCGGGGAGATATCAAAAAATCCTAAAAATGATGCACCATAACAGATATTATCAGGGTATTACTTATAGAGATGGGAATACTCATTTCAAGAATCTTTTAACCTGAACAAAGAAATAAAAACGGAGAAAGCTATGAACGAAGTAAGGATCGAGGCGGCTTTAAGGGCAATGGGGCAGATGACGCCCCACGCGCCCGAAAAGACAGTTGAAAACATGATAAGCAAAATAAGAGCGCTTGACGCTAAAAGGCAAAAGCTTGCCGATAAGAGTGAGCCTTCGCTTAGTGCGCGCCAAAAGGAGATCAGCGCGCCGCAAAAGGACAATACTGTCAAGGGCATAAAGAAAACATTATAAAACAAATCTGCTCTGAGGATATCGGGGCATTTTTGTTTAGGGCAAATAACGTAGTGCAGATAACGATATGTAAAACCAAACAAAACGGCTTTTTGAAACTTGCAAAAAATGTGAGAGCCTGCACCCATTCATCATTTTATGGGGTATTACTTATGAAAACAAAAAATCAAAGGAGAGATTTTTATGCCAAGCAATAACATTGAGCTTTTAAAAGACCTAAAAGAGTTTAAGAAAAAGATCAAGGATAATAAAGAGCTTTCTGCCAAGGTTGACGGCTTTATAGATTTTTGCAATAAGAATAAGGGCTTTGATAATTTTGACATCTTCTCACAAAAAGAGTCACTTTTTGACTTTGAAAGGAAAGAGCAGGAGGAGAAGAAGAAAAAGACCGCCGATATGTTTGTTATCAGAGTTCATTATATTCAGGAGCTTGAGGAAGAGGCAAAGAAACTAAATGATAATTCGCTTAATGATAATATAAATAAGATCGCATCATCACACAAGCTTACCGACGACGAGATAAAGACGCTGCAAAACTTTGAAAACGAGCATATGCTCAAAAAGGTCGAGGAGCAAAAGACTACCTCGCTTGAATTCAGCAAAATGGATGAGATATACAAGGACATCTCAAGCGAAAAGCTTATGGCGCCGCCCGAGGGTACCGACCCATATCAGTATCAGAAGGATACAGAGCCCGAGTTTGAAAAAGCTAAAGCAGCTTTGCAAAAACACTTTGCAAAGGCGCTCGCTGTCAAGACCTTCGGCAGAACTATCAGCAGCATGGCTGTCGGCGATGAATCGGTAACGGAACATGATAAGGACGAAATGGCTAAGGAAATGCTGACAGATGAAAACATCAACTCATCGGCGAAGGATATCCAAACAAGGGACGACTTTACGAGAATGATGCAGGATATCAGAACATGGCGTGACCTTAGGATAGTCACCCAGGAGGCTCAGGCAGGCGGTAATCTGCTGTTTAAGCGCCTTGCAGATACCACTAAGAGAATGCTTGCCGAGGAGAGGCAGGCAGAGCAGGCGCAAAAACAAACGGAGGCTGAGAAGGAGCTTAATAAGGAAAGAGTGCTTAAGCCGCAGAACCAGCGCAATATGTTCGGATAGATCTGACATTTTCTAATTTCCCCTATAGAATAGCTCCCGATACCTTTTAAAAGGTGTCGGGGGTTTTTTGTATATATTGCATTTTTTACGGCTTTGTGATATAATCATAATTGCGGCTTAAATAATCTGCCGAAAAAAGGAAAAAGAAAATGAAAAAAATAAAAGCGTTTTTAAAAAAAGAGCTGATGCTTACAATATCCGCGGCGGCCGCGGCGGCATCGCTTTTTATAACACCGCCGAGTGTGCAGCTTTTAAAGGATATCGACTGGCACACTCTCGGAACTCTGCTTATGATGCTTTGCGTGCTTGAAGGGTTCAAGCAGGAAAACGTTCTGAGGCCGCTTGTGTCATACGTTTCAAAAATGAAGAAAATGACGAGCGTTTCGCTCTTTTTGATATTCGGGGTGTTTTTCAGCTCAATGTTCGTTACAAACGATGTTTCGCTCATCATTTTTGTGCCGCTTACCATTTTGATATTCCGCGGCTGCAAAAAGGAGCATTACATTCTCCCCGTGATAAGCTTAGAAAACATCGCGGCGATACGCGGCTCGCTGCTCACCCCGTTTGGCAGCCCTCAGAATTTATATCTATTCGGGCAGTCGGGGGTAAGTGCGCAGAGGTTTATGCTGCATATGCTGCCGCTTTGTGCGATGTCGGCGGTGCTGCTCGTTATCTTTGTGCTTGTCCTTTACCGCAAGGACTTATCTGAGCCTATTGATTCCGACACTGACTCGCTCCCCGAGTGGAGTGCTGAAAACCGCGTAAAGCGAATAGCCTACCTCTCGCTTTTTGCGCTGATAATTATAACTATCGTTACACGCACGCAGTATTGGCCAATAGCCCTTGCTATTGTTATCGTAGTTATCTTTGCCGTTGATAAGGGGCTCTTTTTAAAGGTCGATTATGTGCTGCTGTTTACCTTTTTGTGCTTTTTTATCTTCTCATCATCAGTCGCGGCAAATGACGGGATATCGGTAATTCTTGACAAGGCGGTCTCGGGGCATGAATATTTCTGGGCTATAGGGTTAAGCCAGATAATCTCAAACGTTCCCGCAACGATAGTTCTCTACCCCTTTGCGGATAATTTTGCAGGGCTTATCTACGGCGCTGACACGGCAGGGCTTTGCTCGCTTATCGGCTCGCTCGCATCGGTGATAAACTACCGTATTTATGTGCGCGAATACCCCGACGGGGGAGGGCGCTTTATAAAGGTTTTCACGATTATAAGCTGGGCATTTTTCCTGATAGTCGTTATCCCCGGGCTTTTGCTAAGCAGGTGGGATTTCTTTTCATAAAATAATATGGTTATCCCTTTGACACACCAAAGACAAATCGCCTTAATACGGTGTGCTAAGCAGGGGCGACCCCACCCCCAACCCCCTCCCCTTACGAAGGGGAGGGGGCTATGGCAAGCCGTTTTATAGCAACGACCCTATTTGCTTGCAAAAAATGTGGTGTGTCAGGTATATAACCATATAAAATAAAGATCACCATAATGTCGCATTGACATTACGGTGATTTTTTGTAAGTATTCTCATTTTAACAGCAGACCCTTTTTGAGAGTGAGGATATTATGCCCGTCAAGGTACTCATACCTTACATCGTCCATATTCTTCTTTACCATGAATATACCGAGGCCGCCTATCTTTCTTTCCTTTGCCGAGAGCTTTACATTCGGGTCTTCCTTAGCAAGCGGATCATATGGCACGCCGTTGTCAATAAAGGTTATATCAACAGAAGGCGGATCGCCGAGAACCTCAACGCGCACCTTAGCCGTGCCTATTTCGGGGTTGTAGGCATAGTGCGCGATGTTTACAAATATCTCCTCCACCGCGACATCTATCTGCACCTGCACCCTCATAGGGCACTGAGCCTTTTCAAGCTCCTCATCAATAAAGGCAAGAACTTTTGGGAGGTTTTTGTCAGTAGCCTCTATTTCAAGCTCCTTCATTTTCTTAATCACGCCCCTTTTTTCTCAATATTCAAGATCGTCGAAAATCCGGTGATATCGAAGACCTCCATTATCTCATCGCTAACCCCCGTAACTCTCAGGCCGCCCTTTTTGCTCATGACCTTATGAGCCGAAAGAAGTATACGCAGCCCTGCAGAGGAAACATATTTAACATCTGTAAAATCCACCACCAGAGCGTTGCACTCGTCATAGCTTGCCCTTATTTCGGTTTCAAGCATGGGGGTAGTTGTGGTATCCACCCTTCCGCTTACGGTAAGTATCGTTGTGTTGTTATCAAAAGTTTTATTAATATCCGTAGTATATCACCCTTTCAAAGTTTAATACACACTAATTATAACATATATTTATGAGTTTGTCTACCTGATTTAAAAAAATGTGAGAGTTAAACGGGCACACTCTCAGGGGGAGGGTATGCCCGCCTATATAGAAGGGGTGTATCACATAAGCATTGCAAAAGAAAAGTGTGTTACTCTGTTTCCTATATCAGCATATTAGTATTATACCATATCACCTGCAACATATCCGCAACAAATCGCCGCTGTTTGGGGTGGTCATTGTTACGAAATTTTTGCCGTTATTTTGTAAACTTTGCACAAAAAAGGCAATACTGCATAAATGATCCTACGGTACTGCCGGAATAACAGAAAGACAATATAAACGGGCACCGCCGATAATGTGCGGTACCCGTTGATACTATCTATTTTTGGTCTATTTTAAACTGTAAAGAATTCTTTTCCTTGTATATCGTGAGCTCAAAGCTGTCCTCTTTGTCACCGTCCTTGATAGTAAAGCTTACTGTTCCGACCTTTTTTGCATTTACATAGACAATGCCCTGCCCGGGGTCACTGAGCTCGACGCTTATCCCCTCGTCGCCCTCTACGGTCAGCTCGGCATTCTCGGAATAGGTATAGCCATCGGGGAGAAAAGAATCGCCCGAATAGCTTATATTATTCATATTAATAATGACTGCCGCCACAGTAACTGCCGCTATGGCAGCAAGTATTATCTTCTGCTTTTTGTCTGATGTGAATGCAAAAATAAATACCGCCGTCTGAGCAAGACAGAGAACCGTGGTAACGATCATTTTAGGCGGGTCTGAAATAAAATCAAACAGTGTTCCCATACCTGTGACGGTCATAAATACCACCACAGGGGCGATGATAAGCGTGCTTAACCAGTTTCTCTTTTTAAGATACCAGCCGATAAACGCCATTGGGAAAGTAAGCAGCGTCCAGTAAAACCAAGTTCGGTAATATCCGAAGAGCTTCCAGCCCATATCGGAAAACGGCACCTCAAAAAGATAGATAAGCGGCTGGCTTATCAGGAAAAATACAAAGGTCTTGAGTGCCGAGTCAAGGGGCTTTTTGCAGTTTGGCATAATAAGTATGGCAAGAACGAACCATGCCTCAAAGTCAATGCCCATACGCTCAAAGGAGGTATCTTTAAATATCGGCACGACAAGGAAAACTGTCGTGATGACAGCCGAGATGAGTGCCAGGGCTATCACCTTTACCCAGCTCATTTCAATTCCGCCGTACAGCTTTTGTAATACTCCGCTTTTTTCTGCTGTTTTGTTTTCTTCCATTTTCTTCACCTTTCTTTATTGTTCTCACATATATAATACCCTTATTTTCCCATTTCGGGTGCATTTTATTTTATACTTTTTCCAAGCCTGTAAGCGCTTTCGCAGAAGGGGATATTATTGATATCCTGCTCATCTGTATGTAAAATTTCGGCGTGCCCTAAGTTTTTCCACGCAAGGCGCGTCATCATATAATCAAAGTGCTCATATAAAAGCTCGGGGTGGCTGCCGCCTGCTGCCACAAGCAAAGCGCCTGCTCTGCCCTTGCCTATAAGCATTGACCTGTCACACTCCGCCAAAGCCCAAAGCCTGTCGATAACATTTTTGAGCGTTCCCGAATAGCTCCAGAAAAAGAGCGGTGTTGCAAAAACGATAACCTCGGCGGTTTTCATTTCACCGAAGATAATATCCATATCATCACGGATAGCACAGGGGTGCAGGCTATCCTTTCCGCCCTTAAGGCAGCCTATGCAGCTGTGAATCTTAAGTGAGGAGAGGTTTATGACACTAACATTATTGCCGCCCTCCTCAGCGCCCTTGCAGAAAGCTGATATCATTGCAGCGGTAAAGCCGCGCGGCCTTGCCGAGCCGTTAAGTACAAGTATATTAGCCAGACCCTCACCCCCTGAATACAATAACATATCTATTATACACTTTTACGCTTTTTGTGTCAAGCGAAATAATCTTGACTTTTGTTATATTTGTGTTATAATTATAATAAGGTTATTACCTTAGATCAAAGGAGGTTTTTATTATGAGAAAGAATTTGGGAGCATCGCCCGCACTTTTCCCCATGCCCGTTGTTATAGTTGCAGCATACGGCGCTGACGGAAATATCTGCGCTATGAACGCAGCATGGGCGCAGATATGCGGCAGCGACAAGATTGCGCTTTTTATAGACGCTGACCACAAGACCACTAAAAACATCATGGAAACAAAGGCCTTTACGGTAAGCATTGCAGATGTGAAGAATATGGAATCGGCTGATTTCTTCGGCATTGCTACGGGAAACAAAATGCCCGATAAATTTGAGCGCAGCGGCTGCCATGCAGTCAAGAGCGAGTTTGTTAACGCGCCGATAATCGAAGAATACCCCGTGACGATAGAGTGTGAGCTTGCCGAGGAGGTAAACACCCTCAATATGCACGCGATAGTCGGCAAGATTGTAAACGTAAGCGCTGATGAAAGTGTAGTGGGCGACAAGGACAAGATAGACCCCGAAAAGGTAAACGCGCTTATTTTTGACCAGTACAGGAGCGGATATTACTCCGTTGGCGAAAAGGTAGGTCAGGCATGGAATGCAGGCAAGGCGCTTATG
>JAGBNQ010000067.1 GCA_017634275.1 Ruminococcus sp.
CCCCTTCGGTACGCCCCCCCTTCGCCCCACAAACTCCGGTTTTTCTTTCCAAATACGTCAAAAGCACTAAAATTTTCCGAAAAAATATCAAAAAATTATTCAAAACCCATTGCATTTTTTTCGCTTATGTGTTATAATAAAGTGTATCTATAAATCTATCTGAGGGAGGTTTGCCTCGCTATGAAACGTAAAACGATCGCAGTATGTGTCACGGGTTATGATGAACAGAACGAAATTATGAAAATAATGGGCGCTCTTGAACGGTGTAAGGAACTGGGGTATAATCTTCTGACATTCTTTAACTCTGTAAGAAAGCCTGAGCTTAATCTTGATTTCGTTATCCCCGAGGATATAGTTAACGGCGAAATGCAGGTGCTGAGGCTTATAAACTATGATATCATCGACGGCATTATCGTGTTCGGTGAGTCAATGCTCTCTGATAAAATGCTGTTTGATATAGTGAAAAAGGCTAAGGAACACGGCATTCCTATGGTCGATGTCGATGACCCGATGTTCGATGTCTGCGAAAAGATAACCCTCTCAAACGAGTTCGCTATGGAGAGTGTTATAAGGCACCTCGTTGAGGATCACGGCTTTACTAAGATAGATTTTATAAACGGCTTTAAGAATAATCCGCAGTCTGACGAAAGGCTTGCGGCATATAAAAAAGTTCTTGCCGAAAATAATATCCCGATAGAGGAAAGCAGGATCCATTACGGTGAATTCTGGCGAAAATCTATCGAGTGTACTAAGGAAATAATCGCGCGCGGCGAGCTGCCCGATGCAATAGCCTGCGCTAACGATACAATGGCGATATTCTGTATGGATACGCTTAAGGAGGCAGGCTACCGTATCCCCGATGACGTTGTGGTAACGGGCTTTGATGCAACTGTTGACAGCATGGAGTGCAAGCCTACCCTTACTACCGCAAGAAGAGCTATATATGAATCGGGCATTGCAGCTGTTGATAAGCTTAAGAGAATGATCGAGGGCGAAAAGGTAGAATATGAAACAATGGTCGAGTCGGTGCTTGTAAAGGGAGAATCCTGCGGTTGTATCCCCATTACTCCGCGTAAGGAGGAGACCTATGAGGAGCGCTACTATAAGCTCAACCGTTTCAAGCAGTTCAACCGCTATGTGCTTTATATGAACTCCGAGTTTTCCAATATCAAGAATTCCGAGGAGCTTTATGAGCCGCTCCGTGACGGGTGCAATATTTTCAACTTCAACAAAATGTATGCCTGCATTAACAGCGATATCGAGCATAAGCAGGATCTTATAGATATCGACGATGATAATAACCCCTGGCAGGTGCCTGAAAGAATGGTGTCAATGCTCCAGGTGGGGCATGATGTTCCGATAGGTACTGAATTTGATACAAAGGACCTTATCCCGGGCGGCCTTGATGATAAGGACGGCCCCGTGCATTATGTGTTTGCACCGCTTTACTTTAAGAAAAACTTCCTGGGCTATGTGGCTTTTGTTCCGCCCGATGACTATATCGAGGGCGATATGTTCTCAACATGGCTCGTTTCTATCTCAAACAATGCAGGCAGCTTTTATATGAACAATGAGCTAAGTGACGCTATAGGCGAGCTGCAAAAGCTCTACCTGCGTGATCCGCTCACAGGCCTTTATAACAGGCGCGGCCTTAATAAGTTTGAAAAGCCATATATCGAAAAGGCTCTTGAAGAGGGCAAGCTTGCGGCTATCATCTGCGCCGATGTTGACGGCCTTAAAAAGATAAACGATAACTACGGCCACGAGGAGGGCGACAATGCTATCATCAGGAGTTCCTCGGCACTTATCAGGTGTTTCCCCGTCGGCAGTATCTGCGTAAGGACGGGCGGCGATGAGTTCCTTGTGATATCGGCCTTTGAGGACGAAAAGGAGCTTAAATGCTCGGTAAAGGACGTTTACCGCAACTTAGAGGAATATAACGCTATCAGCAACAAGCCATATAAGGTGGGCTGCTCCTGCGGCTATGCGCTCGTGTCGGGCAATGACGTGCTTGACCTTGACGAGATACAAAAGATCGCTGATAAAAATATGTATGACGAAAAGATAAGGCGCAAGGCGGTAAGGAAGGACTAATAAAATGAAAACATATACTGTCATCGGCGGTATCAACGGGGTCGGCAAAAGCAGTCTGTCAGGTCTGCTTAGCGCAGAAAGCTCCGAGCTTGGAATAATAATAGATACCGATAAGCTGAACCTTAAATACGGCGGCGACAGGATAAAGGGCGGCAAAGAAGCCGTAAACACCATAAATAAGTGCCTTGAAATGGGTCTGAGCTTTACTCAGGAAACAACTCTTTCGGGGCTGAGAACGCTTAAAACAATAAAGCGCGCAAGAGAGCTTGGGTATTTTATCAGACTTTACTATATCGGCGTAAGCTCATGCACGGAAAGCCTTGAAAGGATAGCAAACCGCGTAAAAAAAGGCGGCCACGATATCCCGAGCGAGGATGTCAAACGCAGATACGAAAAGCGCTTTGAAGATCTTGACAAAGTGCTGCCTTACTGCAACGAGGTAAAGTTTTTTGATAATGAAAACGGCTTTGTCGAGGCCGCAGAGTACCGAAACGGCGAGATAATCAATAAATGCGATGCGCTGCCCGAATGGCTTAAGGCCTACAAGGAGCATTATAGACTTGGAGGAAACATAAAATGATAGAATTCCGCTACGACACCCAGCTTTTGCTGGAGGCTGAGGGTATTGACGAGGACGAGCTTTTTGACTACATCACAGAAAACTTTGTGGGCGACAGCCTGCTGGTCGTGACGGACGATGACACTACAAAGCTCCATTTCCACACAAATGAGCCGTGGAAGATACTTGAATACTGCGCGTCCTTAGGCGAGATATACGATATCGTCGTTGAGGATATGGACAGGCAGGCAAGAGGGCTTAAAGGGTAATTAATAATTAATAATTAAGGGAGGCTGTTGTAAGCAACAGCCTCTTTTTATAGCAGGTGATGATATGTATTTTGAAGATATAAAGATCGGCGATAAGGTGGAGCTTGCTCCCGTAACTGTTGACAAGGAAGAAATGGTCGCCTTTGCAAAGCGCTATAACCCCGTACCGTTCCATACGGACGAGGAGTTTGCCAAAAAAACCAAAGCAGGGGCGCTCACCTCGTCGGGGCTTTATACATTTGCGCTGATGTGGGCAGAGTATGTCACGCAGGATATCGGCGGTGAGCAGACTATCGCAGGGCTGTCGATGCGCCTTGATTTCAAAGCCCCCGTTTTCGCAGGCGATGTGCTGCGCGGCACGGCAGAGGTCATCAGCAAGCACGAGCGCAACCCCTATAACGGCGTTTTTACTGTGAGGATAGATATTTTTAATTCATCGGGCGAATTGGTGCTTACTAATGAAACGGATACCGTCGTAAAAAGAAAGCCGACAGAGGAGGGGAAAGAATGAAAAAGCTTTGCGTTTTATTCCCCGGGATAGGCTATCATTGTGACAAGCCGCTTTTATACTACTCATCAAAGCTTGCCGCGGCAAGGGGATATGAGGTAAAGGCGCTTAAGTTTTCCGATTTCCCCTCGGGCGCTAAGGGCAATGATGAGAAAATGCGCCTTGCCGCCGCCCATGCGCTTTCGCAAAGCGAAGAGCAGCTAAGCGATATCCCCTTTTCCGACTACGGGAGGATAGTTCTTATCGGCAAAAGCATCGGCACCTGCGCCGCCCTTGCATTTAAAGAAAAATATAAGCTGAGTGCCTGCGGCATACTCTTTACGCCGCTTGAATTCACCTTTGAGCATAGCGCTTTGGGCTTTAGTGCTTTTTCGGGCAGCAAGGATCAGTGGGCAGACTTTAACAGCATCACGCGCCTTTGCGAGCAAAAGGGCATTCCCCTCTATAGCTATGAAAATGCCAACCACTCGCTCGAAACGGGTGACGCGCTTGCCGATATAAATAATCTCCGCGACATTATTTCCAAAGCCGCAGAGATAATATTATAAAAAAATCCCCTAAGATTATCTTAGGGGATCTGTCATTTCTGATTACCAGTGCTGCTCTACCTTTGTTTCACCGGTCTCCTTGTTGTAAGCTACGCTGTAGCCGTGCTCCTCTGTGTAGATGTTGTACCATGCATAGCTCTCGTTCTCGCTCCACATCTCAGAACCTGTTATCTCGCCATCGACCTGGCCTGCAACAGCAGCCCTTACAGTCGCATCATCAACACTTACAGGCTCGGCTGTTGTGGTAGTTGTAGTGTCAGTCTCGCCGTTTGCGTTCGTTGTGGTGGTAGTAGTATCTGTATCGCCGTTCTCGTTTGTTGTGGTGGTAGTTGTAGTATCGGTGTCGCCGTTTTCGTTAGTTGTTGTAGTTGTGCTTTCCTCGGGCTTTAATACGTTAGTTGTGGTAGTAGTTGCAGGTGTGCCGTCATCATTTGTAGCCTTTGTCTGCGCAGGCTCATCATCGCCCTCGCTCGTGTCAGCCGACTCGGCAGGCTCGGCAGGTGCAGCAGTAGTTGTTGTGTTCTTAACGGTTATCTTGCCCGAATCATTGTTGTTGCCAAAAAGCTTTGTAGCAACCGCAAGGCAAACTATAGCCACAACGATGATACCTATCGCGATAACAAGCACCATTATGTAAAGGCGCTTTCTGTCATCAG
>JAGBNQ010000012.1 GCA_017634275.1 Ruminococcus sp.
ACAATGCACAATTATTGTATCGCCTTCGGCGATGATATGGCCATTCGGCCTTTCACCCCCACGATATCGCCTATAATTAGCATTTTGGCTACCCATATAAGCCCGATATGGGGCTTGTCAGCAAAGCTGACAGCTAAGTTTTGCAAAGCAAAACTTCCAATCTGTCCGCCAAAGGCGGACACCTCAATTGTGCATTGTGCATTGTGCATTGAAACAAACTCCGGTTTGCCAAAAGACAAAAAACAAAATGTTTTTCGGAGGTAATTTGATGAATATTGCTGTTGCACAGTCGGGCGGACCGACCTGCGCTATCAACGCATCGCTTGTGGGTGTGTTCAGAGAGGCGCTTAAAACACCTGATATTGACGCTGTTTTTGGCTCGGTGAACGGTATCGAGGGTATCATTAAGGACGAGCTTGTAAACCTTAAATCTGTTATCACTACCAATGAGGATATGGAGCTTTTGCGCCAGACCCCCTCAACTGTGCTTGGCTCTTGCAGAAGAAAGCTTGATGAAAATGATGATGAGACTTTTGAGAAGATACTCACCTGCTTTGAAAAGCACCGTATCGCCGCATTTTTCTATATCGGCGGAAATGACTCTATGGACACGGTGGAAAAGCTTTCGCGATATATGAAGAAAATGGGGAAGGATATCAAAATAATAGGTATCCCCAAAACTATAGACAATGACCTGCCCGTGACCGACCACACCCCGGGCTTTGGCTCGGCGGCTAAGTACGTTGCGGCGACTGTTCAGGAGATAATCAGGGATTGCTCGGTATACTCTATCGAGAGCGTTACCATTATAGAGATAATGGGCAGGAATGCAGGCTGGCTCACTGCATCTACCTGCGTGCTGAAGGCAAATGACGAGGAGGCGCCGCACCTTATTTACCTGCCCGAGAGTGAGTTCGATATCGAGCGCTTTTTAGAGGACGTAAGGGCGGAGCAGGCAAAGCACATGGCTGTAGTTGTTGCGGTTTCGGAGGGTGTGACTATCCCCGAGGAGCAGTTTGACGGCAGCTACCAGAACGGCGTTACCGACAATTTCGGCCACAAGTATCTTTCGGGCATCGGCAAGGCGCTTGAAACCATAGTAAGAGAGCGCATAGGCTGCAAGGTTCGCTCAATAGAGCTTAATGTTATGCAGCGCTGTTCTTCGCACATCTGCTCAAAGACAGATATCGACGAGGCCGAGCAGATAGGCGCTCACGCAGTAAGGGCAGCTCTTTCGGGCGAAACGGGCAAGACTATGGTATTTCGCCGCATAAGCGATATACCTTATGTTGTAACGATAGATGCTGTTGATACGGCGCTTGTTGCAAACAAAGAGAAATTCCTCCCAACAAGCTGGGTGACTGAGCGCGGCAACAACGTTTCGGCAGAGGCGATAAAATATTTCCTGCCGCTTATTCAAGGCGAGGTCAAGATAAAAATGAAAAACGGAATGCCCGTGCATTTCAAGCTTAGAAAATAAATTTCTTCATACCCCCTCCGATAAACAAGCGGAGGGGGTTGCCTTTATTACAAATACTTACTAAAATAGTATATTTTTTGTGAAATGACTTGATTTTTGTGTTTAATAGGGGTATAATAAAATAAACAAAAGGATAGGAGGAATAAAAATGGCATTTGAAGTAACAAAGGATACTATAATCGGCGATATTCTCGATCAGGACGCTGAAACTGAGCCTTATTTCCTTGAAATGGGTATGCATTGTCTTTTCTGCCCCTCGTCAAGAGGTGAAACTATTGAGGAGGCTTGCATGGTTCACGGCGTTGACCCCGAGGAGCTTGTAGGCAAGCTCAACACCCATTTTGCAGGCTGATAGACTTTTCCCCCGAACCGCGCAAGGCTCGGGGAATATTTTTAACAGGACAATACATATGAATATATTAAACGACAAAAGGCTGCTGCTTTGTGCGCAGCTCGTTAAAGGAAAAAAAGCCGCCGATATCGGCACAGACCACGGCTACCTGCCTGCATTTCTTGTGAGCGAGGGGATATGTGAGAGCGCTGTTGCGGCGGATATAAACGAATTGCCGCTCGAAAGCGCAAAAAAGACAGTCACCTCGCTCGGGCTTTCGGATAAAATAAGCCTCGTGCTTTCCGACGGGCTTAAAAACGTCGATCTTTCGGGCGTTACCGATATCATCATAGCAGGAATGGGCGGCGAGCTTATCGCAAGAATAATTGATGACTGCAAGGCTTTAAAAGGCGGCGGCTATCACCTTATTTTACAGCCTATGACAAGGCCGTCAGAGCTGCGCGAATACCTATATTCAAACGGCTTTGAGGTAAGGGAGGAGCGCTGCACTCACGAGGGAAGATTTGACTACTCGGTGATGAGCGTATATTATATCGGCGGCAAGCCCGAATATGAAAATGACAGCCGATACAAAATTTTTGGCAGGATAGACCTTGCTGACAAAAGCGGCCGCGCCTATGCAGAGGATAGGTTAAAAAAGCTGACCGCCGCGGCAAATGGAATGCTCATGGGCAGCGGCAGCCGCGAACAGGGCGAGGAGCTTATGAAAACAGCCCGTGAGCTTGCAGACTTATTAAAGCAAAGAGGTGGCAAAAAATGATACTTGTGCGTGATATTTATGATTATATGAACGAGCTTGCGCCCTTTTCGATGCAGGCAGGGTATGACAACAGCGGCCTTGTGGTGGGCAATGCATACTACGGGGTAAAGACGGTGCTGACGGCGCTTGATATCACAAACGACATAATAACCGATGCTGAGCAGCTTGGCGCGGAGCTGATAGTTACCCACCACCCGCCTATCTTCCGTGCGGTAAAAAAACTCGACACCGAATCGGCGGTCGGGCAGCTCGCCATGAACGGGATATCCGTCATTTCCTCGCACACCTGCTTTGACAGCGCTAAAGGGGGCTTAAATGACATTCTCTGCGAAAAGCTCGGCCTTGTTCCGAGCAAGAGCCTTGCTGTTGAGGACGGCGTGCCGATAGGGTATATCTGCACCTGCGAGCCTACAACTCCCGAGCAAATGGCCGAGAATATCAAGGCGGCACTCGGCTGCGAGGTGGTAAGGTTCAACGACATGGGCGGCAGCATTGAGACCGTTGCGGTATGCTCGGGCTCGGGCGGCAGTCTGCTTGGTGATGTGCTTGCCCATGAGGTCGATGCATACATCACGGGCGATGTAAAGCACGATATTTTTATTGATGCATACAATGCAGGGCTCACAGTATTTGACGCAGGGCATTTTCACACGGAGGATATTTTTGTTGACTTTATAGCGCAAAAGCTCAGCGAGCGTTTCCCCGAGCTTACGGTTTTGCGCGCACCGTCTGACAGAGATGTTCTAAGCTATGCTTAAAGCAAAACCGCCGGGCTATTGACCCGACGGTTTTGTTTTTTTCTTTTATTCCTCGCTGCTTTCTGCGGCGAACTGGCTTTCGTGGCGTGTGAAGAAATCCGTCCTCGGGGGGAGGAATTTAAGTGTGTGACCCTCACCTGCAAAGAATGTAAACGGCTCGAAAATCGTTTCCCAGCGCCATATGCGCTCATCAAGCTGTAAGTATTCTCTGAGCTTTTCCGTGCCGAACGGCGCCATGGGGTGGAGCAGTATCGCTGCTATCCTTATCATATAGAAAAGGTTCGCAAGTGCCTGCTTAAGCTCGTCATCACCCATTTCATCGGGGTTCTTGATAGCCTTTGCCATGTACTTGCTGCCGTTTCTGATGTAGCTGTCAAGCACATAGGTACACTGGTGGAACGCAAAGCGCGACATATGGCGCTCATAATCAAGCACCGCCTTTTTGCCTGCCGCAAGGATATCCTCCTCGGGGGAAAGGTCGGGCAGCTTATCGCCAAAGCGCTTTTGGTTGGTGTAGAATGCTGTTCTTATCATTCTGTTATATACATTTGACAGGAGCAAGCCGTCCTTAACAACGGGATCCTGCTCGTCCTCCTTAGCCTCGGGGTTCATAGGCTTTGGCATAAAGCTTACCGAGCGCTGGCCGAGCCCCAAACCGAGCCAATGCATTCTGAGCTGCTCGGGTGTATAGTAATTTAAAAGGTCATCAGCCATAGGCGGCTTTACAGCGCCCGAGCTTGATGCTTTCTTATCAAGGAAAAGAATGTGGTGGTTTGCGCAGATTATCGGCATTTGCAGCTCACCGTCCTTCGGAGATGCGGTCTTGTCGGCTGATGCCTGCTGAGCCATCCACATTGCAGGCTCGGCAATGCCGTAGAAATAGATATTATCCTGCCCGATGAACTGGATAACCGTCGCGTCCTTACTGCACCAGTAATTCTTCCACTCGTTATCATCAGCGCCCTTGCTCTCCAAATATGCCTGCGTAAAGGAGATAGGTGCCCACAGTGACTCAGGCCATACCCAGACGGTGAGCTTTTCCTCGTCCTCAAGCGTAGGTGCAGGAACGCCCCACTCGATATTTCCCGTAAGTCTGAACGGCACGAGCGTCTTGCCTGTTCTGCATCTTATGCCGTTTTCGGACAGAATGCGGTGTGCCTCATCGCTGTCGGCAAGCTTATCAAACTGAATGGTGAACGAGGGCTTTTTAGGCTCCTCAATATACTCATGTGCAGGGAGCTTGTCCTTAATAGCCATATATTTTTCTTCAAGCTCGCGCTTTATATAGATAACGGGTGCTTTCAAGAACTCATCTATAGTTTTCCACACAACGGGGCGGATATCCTTTCTCTTTTTAAGCTCCTCCACCCAATCCTTCATAAGCCCCTCATACTCGGGGAGCTTGAAATACCAGTTGGTAACGGGTCGCATTGAGGGCTTTTCACCCGTAAGAGTGCTTATCGGGTCGATAAGGCTCTCGGGCATATACTGATGCCCCAGGTCACACTCATCAGCATACCCCTTTTCGGAGGTACAGCCCTCTACGGGGCACTTGCCGACTACCTGCCTGCCGTTTAAGAAAACGCCTGCCTTTTCATCAAAGAACTGCTGTGTGGTTATCCTTTCAAGCTGCCCCTTTTCATAGAGTGAGCGGATAAAGAGGTCTGTCACCTTAGCGTGAACTTCCTTAGTCCTGCCAAGCCCCGATGCACCGAAAAGGTTCGGGGAGATGCCGTATGCATCAAGAGTAGCCTTCTGCTTGTTATGGTTAGATGCAACAAATTCTTCAAGAGTGCCGTTAAACTCGCCGCTCTCGCATTTCTTTCTCCAGCCCTCGGCAATAGGTGAGCCGTAGCAATCGGTTCCCGAAACGAAGATGACATTCTCCTCGCCTATCCTATCCCTTAAAAACCTTGCAAACGTATCGGCGAACACGAGCATACCGCCAACGTGGCCGAAATGCAGCTCCTTATTTCCGTAAGGCATTCCGCCCGTTATCACCGCACGCTTAGGAAACTCGGGGCGCGGTATCTCAAAGGGCTTGCCGTTATTGTCTTTATTCTTACCCATATATATTCACGTTCCTTACTTAGAAAATACATAGTATATTATAACACAATACTCCCCTATTGTCAAGAAAAACGGCTGCCCTTTAAGACGGATACCCATATAGAAGTTTTGCCCCCAAGCGTTTAAGCGCTTAGGGGCATTATATTTTATACGGTTGCTAAGATAAATCAGAATTTATACTCGCTTTTTTGAATTTCTGATATATAGTGCTGTTGTAATAACAACCGCCAGAATAAGAATGTGCAAAATGGTATGATAAACATCGGGTATATATCTTCCGTCAATTTCAATCCACTTTATAGCACCTGAGAAATACTTTATCTTATCTTCAAGTGAACCCATTACACCTTTGCTAAAAATAGTGTACCATTCGTGGCATAAAAATTGAATTACGAACCATAAGTCATCAATGGACATATTGTGTTTGCCCTCTACCACATCACGATTGTCCTCGGTGTGGTAGTTTTCATCCGACCAAGCCTTCCACTTCTGAAATTCTTCCTCGCTGGAGAAGTCCTCACGGGTCA
>JAGBNQ010000068.1 GCA_017634275.1 Ruminococcus sp.
AGCCAGGATCAAACTCTTTAGTTAAGTTGTATCCTAATTCTCTTTCGAGATTTATGATCTCAGTTTTTACACTGTCGTGTTTTTTTGCATTTTTCAGTCTTTACTTGACTTTATTACTTCTCGTTTCCTCAAAGCAATTTACAAGGGTTTTGTGTTTCTCGTTATTGTTCAATTTTCAAGATGCCGTTGCGCCTTTTCTTAAAGTGCCTATCTATTATATCACACTTTTTTCGGTTTGTCAAGAGGTTTTTTGAAATTTTTTAAATCTCTTTTTTCAACCTCTCGCTGTCTCCGTCAGGCGACTTATTTATCTTACCACTTTTTCCCCAGCTTGTCAAGCCTTTTTTTCACGTTCTATGTTTTGCACAAAAACTTTTCTCGCCTGCGCCTTTTGTATAGACATTATGCAAAAGCGCATTTCAAAAATCAGCCCATTACCGCATATTTCAGCTAAAAAAGGCAAAAATATCTTCATAAAATACTCATAAAAGGCAGGAATAAAAAATGATAACAAAACAGCATATAAAAGTATTTTTCAAATCTTTTGCGATAGCATTCACAATTTTAGGCTCGGCTGTTGCCGCATTCGCCGTCAACCTCTCCCCCGATGCCGAGGCAGCCATCTCGCAGTACGGCTCACGCGGCAAGGAGGTCACTGCCATTCAGCAGGAGCTTAAAGCGCGCGGCTTGTTCAAGGACGACGTAACGGGCTACTACGGCCCCATAACCGAGGCCGCCGTCAAGCGCTTTCAAAAACAGCAGGGCATTTCTCAGACGGGAATTGCAGGCCCTGCAACGCTAAAAGCCCTCGGTATCTCGGTAGGGTCGATACCTGCGGCGACTGAGGCCAACATCTCCTTGCTTGCAAGGATAATCTCGGCCGAGGCGCGCGGTGAGCCTTACGAGGGGCAGGTCGCAGTCGGTGCAGTTATACTCAACGGAATAGAGCACCCCTCATTCCCCGACACGCTTTCGGGGGTGATCTTCCAAAATGGCGCATTCACCGCCGTTACCGACGGGCAGTTTGACAAGCCCGTTTCCGACTCGGCCTACAGCGCCGCGCGCGATGCCTTAAACGGCTGGGATCCCACGGGCGGCTGCATATACTATTATAACCCCAAAAAGACGTCCAACAAATTCATATGGTCGCGTCCCGTCATCACGGTCATAGGCGATCATAGGTTTTGTATGTAGCTTTTTCAATGCACAATTGAGGTGTCGGCCTGCGCCGACTGATCGGAGGTTTTGCTGACAAGCTCCATATCAGGTTTATAGGTGCAGCAAAATTGCCGATAATAGGCGACACCTCTATTATTCATTATTCTCTATTTCACGACCTCTGCCGCGAGGAAAAGGCTGCCGCAGATAAGGCCTTTTTCGCTTTGCCCAATAATTTCAAGCCCTGATGATAAGCTTTCGGCCGTGCTTGCCTTGCCGCCGCAGTCTGCTATCAGCTTTGCAAGCTCGTTTTTGTCAAGCGCACGCTCGCTGAAATCATCTGTGCAGATAAATTCCTTTATGTAAGGAGAAATTATCTTAACGTATTCCGAAATGCTCTTGTCTGCCGACATTCCTATAAGCGCTGTAAACTCACCGCCCTCGACAGCGAGAACGCTTGCAAGCGCTTTTGCGGCATCAGGATTATGACCGCCGTCAAGGATAGTGAGCGGCGAGTTTGATATTATCTGCGCTCTGCCGGGGATAAAGGCACCTGCTATACCCTCGCGCAGGGCATTTATACCTATATCATATTCTCTGTCGGCAATGTCGCAGGCATATATCACAGACAGCGCATTCCTTATCTGATGCTCGCCCGTCATTTTGGGGCGGTATTCCCCCTCATAGGCTAATATCCCGTCAAAGTAAAAGCTGTTGTCAAGCCCCTTGCCGAGCCGTCTTGCAGCGCCCATGTCGGGGATAATAAGCTCAGCCCCATTTTCCTTTGCCGTGCGCTCAAAAACGCTTATCACGCGCTCGTCATTGCCGCTGCTCAGAATGCATGGGCAGCCCTCTTTTATTATACCCGCCTTCTGAGCCGCTATCTCCTCCAGTGTATTCCCAAGCACCGCCATATGGTCATAGGACACTGAGCCTATCACCGAGCAGATATTTTTATCAATTACATTAGTGCTGTCAAGCAGACCGCCGAGGCCTGCCTCCAAAATGACTATATCACACTTTTCCATTGCAAAATAGCAAAAGGCCGCCGCCTGAGTTATCTCAAACTGCGAAAAATCAGCCATAAAGCCCGTGCTCTCTGCCGCCTCTCTCACTTTTGGCAAAAGCCCTGAAAGCGCCTTGTCGGAAATGTTTTTCCCGTTTATGCGGATTCGGTCATTATATTCTATTATATAGGGCGAGGTAAAAAGCCCCGTTTTATAGCCCGAGCGGATAAACACCTCACTTAACATCTCACATATCGAGCCTTTTCCGTTAGTTCCCGTAACGTGGATAAACGCAAGGCTATCCTGCGGATCGCCGAGGGCTTTTAAAAGCGCCCTTATCCTTTCAAGCCCCACCGCCCTTTTGCCAAGGCGCGAGAAAGAATCAAGAAACAAAAGAAAATCCTTGCACATAGTAATATTCTCCTCATATATCGGCTCACAAATGCGGCCGAATGGCCATAACATCGCCGCAGGCGATACCTCTATTATTCATTATTCACTATTCATTATTCACTGTTTGCGGCAGCAAAGCAGCCGTAAACAATTATTCCCCTCTCCTTATCGGAAAGGGGAAAGAAAGCTGACCCGACTTACAGCGGAGCCTCAAAATAATCCTTCTTCTCCGAGATGATAAGATATACCACCTTGAACACCCCGTAAGCAAATAATGCCGACAAGGTTATACCACACAAGACCTTTAATGCTTTTCCCATAATACCGCCCTCCTGATGACAGAATTTTCTCTTATTAATAGTATAACTTATTTTTGACGATTTTTCAATAGCTTTTTGAAATTTTCTTTCATGTCTTTAAAAAATGATCAAAATTATTGCATTTTCCGTTTTTGTGTGGTATAATAAAGTTTACAGTGTTTGATTTTGAGTAAGATTTTCGGAGATAATTATGGCAGAAAATAATAAATCGGGCAGCTATAAAAAGCTTGTCTCCAATACTTTGATATTTGCGCTCGGTTCGTTCAGCTCTAAGGTGCTGGTGCTGTTTTTGGTACCTATTTATACAAATTACCTTACCACCGAGCAGCTCGGGCAGACTGACCTCGTTGTCCAGATAGCCAACTGGCTGATACCTATATTCTCGCTGACAGTCTATGAGGCCATGATACGCTTTGGCCTTGATAAGGCAGTGGATAATAAAAAGGTGTTTACAATAGGAAACCTTATCGTATTCTCAGGGCTTGCGGTGCTGTGTGTGCTTATGCCGATAGTAAAGCTCACGGGGGTACTTGATTCCTACGTCGGGGAATATACGCTGCTGTTAACGATCTATGTCTGCACGGCATCGCTCAGGTGGGTGTATTCTTCCTTTGTGCGCTCGCTTGAAATGGTAAGGCTTTTCGCCTTTGACGGGCTGCTTGCTACCTTTATGACGCTTTTGTGGACGGCAGTTCTCATCATAGGCTGCAAAATGGACGTTAAGGGCTACATTTTGGCGATAATACTTTCAGACCTATGCTCGTTTTTGTTCCTTACATTTGCGGCAAGGCTGTGGAGGTATATAGGTTTTAAACATATCGACCGCGAGCTTTTAAATGCGATACTTCGCTATTCTATCCCTATGATACCTGCGCAGGTGCTGTGGCTTTTGACCAATACCTGCGACAGCTTTATGTCAGCAAGCTACCTCGGAAAAAGCTCAACGGGCATACTCTCGGCGGCATACAAGATACCTAATATAGTATCATCTATCTACCTTATGTTCGGTCAGGCATGGAATATGTCCGCGATAACCGAAAACGATTCGGAGGACAGGTCGGAATTCTACAAAAACGTATTTGATGCAAACCAGACGCTCATGTACTGCTTAGCAGGCGGCTGTCTGATATTCGTAAGGCTTATCACAAGGCTGTGGATAGGCGCTGATTTCCAGGACGCAAAGCTCTACTCGCCTATCCTTATATACTCGATGATATTTATATGCTTTACCACGTTTTTAGGCTCTGTATACGTTGCAACAAAAAAGACCAAAAAGACGATGTACACAAGTCTGCTTGCAGGCGTTATAAACATCGGGATAAACATCATATTCCTTAAACGTTTCGGGCTTTATGCCACGGCAGTTTCCACCGTCTGCGGCTATGGTGTGGTATTTATAGTCAGGGCTATAGATGCCAAAAAGCTTGTAGGCTTTAGGTTCAACAAGTTCATTTTCTTTGGCAGCAACATTATACTTGTGCTTATGGTGCTTGCAAACTATATCCCGGGAATTGGGCTGAGATACACAGCACTTTTCGGGCTTTATGCTTTGCTTTTACTGATAAATTACAAGGCTATAAAGGGTATGCTTTCAAGGATAATAGGCGCTGTAATGGGCAGGCTCGGAAGAAAGCCCGCAAAATGAACAGTATAAACAAACCGGAGTTTGTTTCAATGCACAATGCACAATTAAGGGGAGCCGCCTGCGGCGGCTTTCGGGGGCTTTGCGGTCGCCCCCGAACCCCTTCGCCCCACAAACTCCGGTTTCCGGTGCAAAACAAATAAAATAACAAAACTATAATATAAAAAACAAAAAGGAGTAGATCACAATGGCAGAATTAAAGTTTGAGATCACAAAAGAATTGGGTATTCTTTCGGAAAACGCTAAGGGCTGGACTAAGGAGCTTAATATGGTAAGCTGGAATGACCGTGAGCCTAAGTTTGACCTAAGAGAATGGAGCCCCGATCACACAAGAATGGGCAAGGGCGTTACTCTCTCGGAGGAAGAGGTAGAAAAGCTCAGGGCTATTCTTAACGGTGAGGAGATAGAGGACGATATCGACGAAAGCAACTTTGTCTGATCGTCACTTCGTATGTAAACAGAAAGTAAACATTAATTAAACAATTATAATAATGGATAAATGTTCATAACAGTGTAATATTTAATTGTTATACTTTTTACTTGAAAGAACAAGTATTTTTGTTCAAAAAGCTATAAATAATCGGGCGTGTTAACAGCACGCCTTTAATGTGCAAGATCATTACATAAGTTGTGGAGGTTAATTGGCAAATGGAGCAGCATGGAATTAGCAAGCTTGATCTCAAGCGCAGAAACAGAATGCAGGTCCTTAAGATATTAAAACAAAGAGGGCCTACATCAAGAATAGATATCGCAGGTACTTTAGAGCTTACAAGGGCGGCTGTAACTATCATCACCAACGAGATGATAGAGCAGGGAATAATCGCGGAGATAGGCGAATATAAGCACACCACCGAGAAAGCCCCCAGAGGAAGAAAGAAGATACTTATTGATATAAACCACCACTATAAGTTCGCGCTGGGCGTAACTATAGAGGAGGATATCGTAAGTGTAGGCCTATCGACACTTTCGGGTGCAGTGCTTGATAAGAGAAATCTTCCTATTGATGCGAAAACGCAGAAGGAAACCATATTTGAATATATAAGAACATCTATTCAGGAGGTATTGGCTGATAACTGCCTGAAGAAAGAAAACATCTTAGGCATAGGCTTTGGCATATTCCCGACGATGTATCAGCGATTGGGCGTTGAGCTTGTAAACGGCGAGCCCGATTATTCAAAGGCTGAGGAGTATGTTCACAGCTACACCACCCTGCCGCTGGTATTTGATAACTCTGTAAAGGGCACGTCAATGGCTAACATAGATTTCCAGAAATCAAAAGATCCCGACAGGCACAACATAGCATTTTTACAGTACGGCTCTAACCTTAATTTCGTAGTTACCAACTTAAACGACCCCATTATTTCATACGACAACAGAACAGACTTTGTTGACAGAATAATCATCGACCCCCACTCTGACGAGGTATGCAAGTGCGGCAGGCGCGGCTGTGCTGAAAACGAGATAACTCCGCACGCTATCATCGCAAAGGCTAAAAAGGCATTCTCAAAGGAGAATACGCCCGTTTTATTCGAGCTTTGCGAGGGTGATGCATCGAAGATAACTCTCGGCACGGTAATGAATGCAAAGGCGAGAAATGACAAGGGCATCAATGACATTTACGAGTCGGTAACAGACCTTACTGCTGTATTGCTCAACAACCTTTTCTTCTCAACAAACCCGCAAAAGCTTGTTTTGCACAAGTTCAACATTACCGAGGAAGAGTTCACGCACCTCATCGAGTCCGTCAAAAAAATAGCAGGCGAAAGCGTTGCATCTAAGATAGAGCTTTCCATTATAGAGGACAAGCACCGTTTCCTCTCGGGCTGCGCGCTCGCTATCAGAGAGCTTTTCTTCAACCGCGGCGGTTTTGACGCATAAGAACAAACAATTACCCCCTATCGTTATATAACGGTAGGGGGATTTTTATTTATTGCTGAAAATCGGAATTTGGCGGTGCGTTGTAGAGGGGCGATGCCCCGAAGGGGGTACGGGGGCGACCGGAAAGCCCCCCGAAAAAGCCCCTCGGAGCAATGAACCAAACCTTAGCTCTACGCTCGGAATGGCTCTACCTAACCCCCCAGCCCCCTTCCCTTCAAAGGGAAGGGGGAGTTACAAACTCCGGTTTATTCTTTTATTTCTTTTTCTTGCCCTTGCTGCCTTCCTTTACCCCCTCGGTGGCGCTCGGGGTAAATACTATCTTGACTGTCATCAGCATAATCCTCAGATCAAGCAAAAGCGACTGACGCTCAATGTACATAAGATCCATTTTCAGCTTGTCATAAGGGGTGGTGTTGTATTTGCCCATTACCTGAGCATAGCCTGTAAGGCCTGCCTTTGTTTTGAGCCTGTATTTGAACTCGGGCATCGTTTCCTCGTATTTGCGCGCTATCTCGGGGCGCTCGGGGCGAGGGCCTACAAAGGACATATCCCCCTTGATGATGTTTAAAAGCTGCGGCAGCTCGTCAAAGCGTATCTTTCTGATTATCTTGCCTATGGGGGTTATTCTGTCATCATTTTCCTTTGCAAGCACAGCGCCGCTCTTTTTCTCGGCACCTACTATCATGCTGCGGAATTTATAGACATAAAACCTCTTGCCGCCCGTTGTGAGCCTTTTCTGCTTATAAAGGATAGGGCCGCCGTCATAGGCCTTTATTGCGATAGCCGTTACAAGCATAAAGGGCGATGCTATTATAAAGCCCAAAAGCGCCATAACAAGGTCAAGCGTGCGTTTCATGAGCTTTTGCTCAAACTTAAGGCCTGAGTTGCGGTTTAGCAGCAGAGGGGTGTCAAACATATTGAAATCGTCCGCGCCGCGTATGATTATGTCGGATATCTTTGGGTTAATATACACCCTTATCGACTTTTCAAGGCAGTATTTGAGTATCTCGCTCCTCAGCTCGTGGGGGATATCGTTGATGATCACCGCGTCATACTCATTTATGCGCTCTATTATCTCATCAAACCTCTCATCACAGCTTACGGCCTCACAGATAACGTACTTATCTCCCCTCTTGCCCATTTTCCTTATAAGGTCGGCGGCATTTTTATTGCCGTAGATGACCACCATTCGCCGCGGCGGGTAGAGCCTTGCAAACAAGGCGCTGAACACATACACCCACAGCACAAGAATGAAAAACTCATATATCGTAAGATATATCATAGGCTTTACGGAAAGCCTGCCTCGCCCGATAAGGGAAATTATGACAAAGCTGATGGTATTTGTTCCAAGCGTGCCTATGACCTGCGAGCCTATAAGCGACAGCTCGGTATAGTAGCCCAGATGAAAAGCCCCGAAAAAGCTTGATATAAAAACATAAAGTGCCGCATAGATAAGCACTAAGAGTATATTACCGTTTTTCCAGAACGGGTCCTCCATTACCTCATTATAGGAATTATTCCACACCTCGCTGAATGCAAGGGTGAACATTGCTATTATCACTATTGATGCAAAGAGGTTTATTATCCTTTTAAATTGCTCTTTATTATTCAATGTTTTTCTCCTAGTTTTTTATTTAGAACCTCTATTAAATGGTTATCCTATATATTATAGCACCTTTTTGCAGTTTTAGCAAGCCCCTTTTATAAAGGCATAAAAAAACAAGGCCGTACAAAACAGCCTTGTTATTGTTTTAACTAATATCAGTTGAGCTTAAGAGCAAGCTGGCTCTTCTTTCTTGCAGCCTTGTTCTTGTGCATAATGCCCTTAGATGCAGCCATGTCTACCTTCTTGATAGCAGCCCTTACTACCTCTACCTTGTTATCTGCATTATTTGCAACTGCTGCGTCTGCCTTCTTGAGCGCTGTCTTAAGGTCACTCTTGATAGCCTTGTTTCTTGCAGTCTTGGTAGCGATTACCTTAACTCTCTTCTTTGCTGATTTGATGTTTGCCAAACCTCGGCACCTCCCTCATTATGAATAATTTAACTTATTCAGGTAAACCTAATTGTACGACTGAGAGGGAACGTACAAAACAATCTCACTAAACAAGTATTGGATATATTATACCACATTTATCAGCATTTTGCAAGGGCGATTTACTAAATTTTTAAACGTATTTACAAGGCAAGTATTGTATACTTTGACCAAAAAGCGGAGGTTTTGAAAAATGGCAGCAAGAACGGATATAGCAAGCGAATCACCATACATCAAGGACGGCTCGAAGGAGGGGATAAAAAGCAATACTCAAAGCTATGAAAAAGCGGCAGCCGACATCACAAGGGTAGAGATAATAAGCGAGCAGGCAGCGCAGCAAATAGGCAAGCCAAAGGGCAGATACCTTACCGTAAAGGCATATAACGGGGGCTTTGACACGGCACCCGAGTGCTTTAACGAGCGCGCTTTGCTTTTATCAAAGGAAATATCAATGCTGCTGCCAAAGGATATGAGCAGCGGCGTTTTATTTGCAGGCCTCGGCAACAGGCAGATAACCCCCGACTGCGTAGGTCCTCTCGCAGCAGACAGAATACTTGCCACGCGCCACATTGAAAGCGGCGTTTTAAAGGCATTGGGCGAGCTTGAACGGGTATCGGTGATAAGCCCGGGGGTGTTGGCGCAGACGGGGCTTGAAAGTGCTGAGCTTATAAGGCTTATTGCCGCAAGGATAAGCCCCTCGCTCATAATAGTCTGCGATGCATTTGCCTGCTCCGACATGGATAATTTAGGCTGCACGGTGCAGCTTTGCGACACGGGCATCTCCCCAGGCAGCGGTGTTCACAACAGCCGCGCCGAAATATCGCAAAACACTATGGGTATACCCTGCATAGCCATAGGCATACCCACAGTAGCGGAAATAAGCGCCGTTTCGGGCATAAAAGACGAAGAATACAAGGGAATGATAATAACCCCCTCGCGCATTGACACGATAGTTTCCCACGGGGCGGCGCTCATATCCCTTGCGGTAAATCTTGCTATTCATCGGCAGCTCACCGCCGAGGAGATAAATGCGCTGGTAGGGTGAGAGAAACCGGAGTATGGCGAAGGGGTTCGGGGGCGACCGCAAAGCCCCCGAAAAAAGGCGTGAGGCTTGCTTTGACTTTAACTTAGCTTAGAGCGTAAATTAAGCTGAAAGTTTGAATAATGCGCGATAAGCTAAGGTTATGTTCATCGCTCCGAGGGGCTTTTTCGGGGGGGCTTTCCGGTCGCCCCCCGTACCCCCTTCGGTATACCTCCTTCGCACCGCCAAACTCCGGTTTTACTCTCCCCCACAAAAAACGGCGCACCGCTAAAGGTGCGCCGAATTGTTGTTCTTTGTCTGCTATCAGGCTGTAGGCTCTGTAGCGATGCTCTTGTTCTCCTTGTCGATGTAGTACTGAAGACCTGTCTCGTACTGCTCGCGGCACTCTGTCCATGTGATCTGGTTGCCGCCGGAGATCATAGATGCCTGAGAAACGCTCTCCATTGTGGACTTGATCTCAGGTGATACGCCGTTCTGGAAGTCGAATACGGGGTTAGCAGCTGCCATCTCGTAAACCTTCTGACGCATCTCGATCATCTCGTCTGTCCACTTGTAGTTCTCAGCAAGCTGCTCGTTGCCGAGATCCTTAAGCTCCTGGCTGTCGTTGCAGTATTTCTGAACTGCGCAGTATGCAGCAAAGCCCTCGGGGTTAGGTGCGCCTGTGCAGAGGTTAAAGCCGTGAACTCTTGAAGATACATAGTATGTATCGCCCTTCGGGTTTGTAGGCATAGGAACGAACATTATCTCGCCTGCCTCAACGTCACCGTAGTTCTCGGTGTTAGCAGGGTTAGCCTCGATGCCCCACAGACCCATAGGATAGAAGAGAGTCTCGTGAGTTGCAAGGCCAAAGCCGTTGCCGTCGCCGCCGCGAGGTGCCCAACCGTTCTCGGATCTCGGGAATACAACGTTATTCTTCTGCAAGTTATACATTCTCTCCTGGATCTCAAGGATAGCAGGATCACCAAGGTTCTGAACTACCTTACCGTCCTTAAGACCTATAAGCGGAACACCGCAGGTCTCGGAAATAGCGTTGCCGTACCAGTAGCCGTCAAGAGCATACTTCTGCTCGTCAGGGTTTGTAAAGCTTAAGCACATCTCCTCGAATGTATCCCAGTTCCACTCGCCCTTTTCAAAAAGCTCCTTAGGCTGGTCAAGGCCTGCCTCATAAACGCAGGCTGTATTGTAGATACATACATAGTTAGGCTGAATGTTGATTACAGCTGTATAGTGGCCGCCGTTGAAGTAGAATGCATCGGCAGCGCTCTTTGTATCCTTCCAAAGGTCGGAATCAAGGTCGATATAGTTATCGATCGGCTGGAACATTGCCCTGATAGCGCCCATAGGGAATGTATCCATATCGTCTGCCGGGAACATATCAGGTGAATCCTTAGCCATAACGAACTTTGCAAGGTCATCATATCTTGTTTTCCATGTAGACTGTACCCATGTCAGCTTGCCGCCGTACTTTGACTCGAAGATATAAGTATCAGCTGCCTTTGACTGACCGTCAGAGGGGTTGATGTCATAGTGAGCGAGCCACTTTACTTCCTTGTTGTCAAACTTAAGATCGGGCAGGCTCTCTGCGAACTTATCGCAGACCTCCTTCTGCTTTTCGTTAAGGTCGATAACAGGGATCTCTGAGCTTGAATCGCCCGAGCTGTCACTTTTACCGCAGGCAGCAACGCTCATAGCCGTTGTGAGCGCGAAAGCACCTGCAAGAATGCGCTTTGAAAGTTTCATATTAAGTTGTCCTCCTTCAATTACAAATATAATACTTCTTTCAACCGTTTATAGCCTATAGAATAGGCGCAAAACGCCCTATTCGCTACAATAATAATAACAAAAATCCGAAATTTAGTCAATCAGCATATTGCAATATAAAAATCGTTTAAACTTATGCATCTTTCACAAATCGGTCACAAAAACGGACTGTTAACGTTTTCAGTAAACGTTTTAATGGGATATTATATAACAAATTAACAATAAATTTACCATACACTATATCACCCAAAAACAAGCGTTTATCAGCCCGATGAGCGCATTTATCCTCCCCCGAGCCCACTATGAAATTCAGCGCGTGCATTAAAAAAGGCCGCCGCACATTTTACTGCACGGCAGCCGATCTTATTAAGACTTAGTGTGCCTCAACGTCCGTAAAGGATAAGCCTACCTGCTTGCCCTCGTATGTAGCGTTGAATGATGACTTTGTACCCTTGAAGGTAGCTGTCTCGCCCGAGATATCAAAAACACCGCCTAAATTCTTGGTAAGGTAGATCTTCTGGATATCGTTAGGGTAGTTGGAATCATATATCTGCAAAACATATTCGTTATGGTTAGCGGAATCCTGAATAAGCCCTATTGTATTTACAGCGTGAGTGTTGTCGATTATCGTTACAACGGGAACGCCCTTACTCAGCTGCTCCTGAAGTCTTTCAAAGCCCTCGTCGCCGCCGATAAGGTTGTATTCGTCCTTGCTGTCGTCCCACTGCATAGCATTGTAGTGGTAGAGTGCCTTTAAGAATTCCATTTCGTCCTTTGAGTATGCCTTTGCTATCTTGTCAGCGCCGTTTGCGATATCAAGTGCCAGAAACTCTACCTTAGACCAGTCAAGCCCCTCGGTCTCATACTCGATAGCCTTCCAGCCGCTGTCCTCTGCATCCTGCTTTACAGAGGGCTCAACCTGCAATACTGAGCCGTCGCTGTCATAGTCAAGGTACTCGGAAACATTTGCAAACTTGCTGCCGAGCGTGCTTAAGGTTATCTTTGAAAGCGGGGTGTTGGAATCATATTTCTTAGCGTAATCGGTGCCGCTCAGGTCATACCCGTCAGCGTCTACCTTATCCTTAGCATCGTCCTTAGGGCTGACTGCCGGCAGGCTCATCTTAACGTTGCCCAAATACCAGTCCCTTGCCATAAGCGCCATGCCAAAGTCCATATTTCTTGTGGTCGTAGTTCTGAAATTCTTAAATGTAAAGCCGTTGGCCGAGGGGGTAAAGTTTGTGTTATAGAGCGAATAGCCCCTTACGCTGTCGGTAGTGTCGTTATAGTTTACGATATCGTAGTTAAGCGCTGTTTCTATCTGCTTATAAACATCACCGAGCGCTGTAGCATCAGATGCGGTAAAGTATTTGCCGCCCGTTTCGCTCGCCATTTCCTGGAGCCACTCTCTGTCAACGCTCTTTCCGAGGCCGACTGTTAAGATTATGATATTTTTCTTCTTTGCAAGTGCTGCAAGCTGCTGCGCTGTTTTGGGGCTTGTTTCATCTGACTGGCCGTCTGTGAGCATTACAATGATATTTCTGTACGAGCCGTTTGAGCCCTGATCAAAATCAGCGATACAGCTTTCAAGCGCCTGCTGGCTGTATGTTCCCGTAAAGTCCTTCTCGGCATAGCTCTCGCTCTTTATCTTGTCAAGTGCTGCCGATGCGCTGCCCTTATCTGTTGTAAAGGGAACGAGCCGCATATACTGCGCGGTATACTTGCTTATCATTATCTCAACATTATCCTCTATCATTCCGATAAGCGAGTTTGCAAAGTCTATTCTCTTAAAGCCCACATCATTTTCAGGCGTTGTAAAGTTATTCTGAACAAATTCGTTTGAATACATAGAGCCCGAGTCATCAACGAGGAAAGCTATCCTTGTGGTAGCCTCCTGATTGACCGTCTTTTCAACGCCGACAACGTATGTTGTAAACTTTGTTATATCGGCGGAAATAGTATTGTCGGCCTTATTGATCTTTGAATCTACCTTTTCATACTTAAGCGTGCCCGAATCAAAGCTCAAAACCGTAAGATCTTCGGGCTTATAGCCCATATTCTCTATCTTCTCGGTATCAAGCTTAAAGGTGACAGTCGCACTCTTGAAGGGGTACTCTCCGTAAACGTCATAAGCCTTGCTCACGATAGAGCCGTTTACTGCAATTCCGAAAAGCTCAAGCTCCTCAACAGTTGTGTTGCAGATATTTGCATTTCCCTTAAGCTCAACGCTTATCTGCCCCACATCTCTTGTAACGGTCACTTCCTTCTGCGAATCTGACTGGCCGTTTTCGGTAGATGAGTTTCTGGGGTTCAAGCCCACCATTATCTCATAGCCGTCAAGCAGGGTATCTCCGTCGGTATCTTCCTTTAGGGGGTCAGTTCCTATGCTCAGCTCATCACCGTCCGAGATTCCGTCGCCGTCGGTGTCCTCGCTCTGAATATTTGTCTTCTGCGATGTTTCGTTTTTATTGGTAACACCGTCACCGTCCCAGTCGCCGTCATCGGGAAAATCAGGCTCGCCTATGAGCATATTGGTATCAAGCAGAACTACTGCATTCTTAGCCCTTGCTATCCTGTCCTTTTCCCTGTTTTGCCTTACCGTGATGAACGAGGTAACTATTCCGCCGGCAACAATCACAGCCGCGGCAGAAAGTATTATTTTCTTTCTCCTCGCCTTTATAGCCAAATTCTCACCAAGAGATTTGCTCCTCGGTATCTGGTTCTTTGCCATTTAATTTTCACCCTCCAAAAATGTTTTGTTGTTTTCTTATTCTGAAAGTGTATCTATCACAAGCTGATAAAGCTCGTGCGCGGCATCGGCGCTGTCTGTCTCGCCGCTGTCTGTCTTCAGTATCAGCTCATCGAACTTTTCTATAAACGCCGCCGTTTCCGTATAGGGAGAAAGCAGCTTGATATCGGGCGTATGCTTTTTGCGCATATTATCCGCCTCATACTGAATGCCGTCGATCATATCATTAGCCTCAAGCACCTCAAGTGCCGCGCGGCTTGCAGGAACGCCGTTTTCAAGCCCTCGCAGCTTGCTCATCTCCTCAGAGCTTAGCATAAACTCCATAAGCCTTGCCGTTTCCTTTGGATGCTCGGTATCCGAGCTTATGCAGTAAAGCGAGGTAGGCTTTGCATACCAGCCGTAAACGCTTACCCCCTCATCGGCAGGGTAATCGGCAACTATCACCTCATTGCCCTTTTTCCTGCACGGTGCCACATAGTATTCCGCATCTGATATCCACATAACAGTGCCTGCCGCCTTGCAGTCCTCAAAGTCCTTTCTGTCGCGGTCATCGGGGTGCTTTGTCATTCCCGTTTTGAGCATCTGCTCATAGAAATCGAGCATTACCTTCATATCCTGCTCATCAAAGCCTATATTGCCGTCTTCATCAAGAAATCTCTTTCCCGTTTTCTGTTCGGCATAGGCTATACAGAAATGCCATACCGAGCTTTTTGAGAATCTGAGCAGGTATATCCCGTCCTTACTCATCACCTCGGCGGCATCAAAATAATCCTGCCACGTTTTAGGGATACTCAGCGAATATTTATCAAAGACCGTTTTATTAAGATAGACCGTCTGCGCGTTCATAGATATCGGTATTCCCAAAAGCTTTCCGTCGATAGTGCCGTATTCAAGCACGTTTTTATCAAAGCTGTCAAGGTTTATATATTCCGAAAGCCCTACAAGGTCATAAAACCCGTAGCCCTTGCCCGTGTATTCATAAAGCCAGCCGAAATTTATCTGCATAAGGTCAGCCTCATCGCCCGAGCTTAGCTTGGTATCCATTCTGTCCTTAAAGCCTGCCCATTCGGCGTACCTCGGGTAAACGGCTATATCATCGTTATGCTCCTCAAAAATGCTGATAGCCTCGGTGGTGTAGTTATGCCTTACGTCCTTGCCCCACCACGAGAAGGATATATTCGTGCGGCTGTTATGCGCATAGCTGTCATTACTCTCGGCGCAGGAGCAAAGCAGTATAGCCGCCGCCATTCCTGCCGCCGCAGCTTTTTTGAATGCCGTCATTTGTCCTCACCGTCCTTTTTCGTGTCAGCACGTCTGTAAACGGTATAGGTACTGCCACCCTTTTGCTTTGATGTTCTGAGCGCATCGTCAGCATTTGCGAGCAGCCCCTCATAGGTATCGCTCGAAAGCGGATAAAGCGCAGCTCCCACGCTTACCGCCACCTTATATCTTTTCTCCTCATCGGCATAGGTGCGCTTAAGGCTCTCGCAAAGCTCGGCGCACTTATGCTCCAAAGTAGATAAGCACTTAAAAAGATCATAATCGGTAACATCGGCAAGCGTTTCAAACTTATCGCCGCCGAACCTGCCGATAACGGCATTTTCACCGAAAACAGAGCGAATAAGGTTTGATACCTGCAATATAGTATCATCGCCTGCTGTACGGCCGAGGTTATCGTTTATATCCTTTAAGTTGTCGATATCCACAAGCACAAGCCCGTAGCAGCTGCCCATAGGGCTTGATTCAAGGGTATCTATTATCATATCCTCGGTAGAGAACTTATTTGTAAGCTTTGTTAATCTGTCAACACCGTCAAGGCCTGATGCATAAAGCTGCGTAAGCGCCGCCGCCGAAAGCCTTCTTGTGATATATAAAGATATCACCGTACTTAACAGCATTGCCCCCGTTCCTATGAGCAGCATAGTGGCGTAGAGGTTCTTATTATCCTTTTTGAAGTGTTCCTTGGAAACTATGCAGATGCTTTTCCAGTTACCCGTTATATCATCGGTCGCAACATAGTAGTCATCGTTCTGAACGGTCATATTATGTATATCGGTTATCATTGCAAGCGGCTCATTTTCTATCTGAGTACCTGCCTTGTCGGTTTTTTCTATATCAGCCGAGCAGATCATCACGCCGTCGGAGTCAATGACCGCCGTTTCAGCATCGCTCAAGCCCGTAACGTCATTGATCCTTCTTTCAAGCTCTTTGGTATAGGAGGATATAGTTATCACCGCATGGTCATTTACGCGCTTTACGAAATAGAGCTTTTCATAATTGCCGCGAAAGCCCGTTCCCCAGCCATCGTTTTTACCATTTGGGATAAACGAGCAGAGGCCTTCATAGATATCGCCGTCAAAGGTATCTCTTGTGCTGTCGGTGATTATCCCGGCCGAGCTGCCGTTTTCATAGGCTATACCAAAATCGGCAAAATAGTCATTTATACTGATATTTAACAGAACACTTGATATCTCGTCCTGCGTTTTATTTATCTCAGCCTCGCTCATCACGCTCTCATCAGGGTAGAAATCCTTATACTCGCTCCTGAAAAAGATCTCGCAGGTCTTTTCGGTATTATCCATATAATCGACTATTCGCTCTTTGAGCAGCGAGCTTGCAAAGGATGCAAGGCTGCTTATATTTTTATTCTTACTCTCGGTCATTCTTGAAAACATCATTACAAATGCTGCCACAAGCACGGCGACAAGAATAACACAATTTGATATAATCAACGCATTTCTGGTATTTTTTATATGCAGGGTCTGATTGTTTTTCATATAGATCAACTGCCTTTAAATAAAATGATGCGGACACTATTTAGCAAATTATATTATACCACAAGATAATTAATAATTAGTGGTA
>JAGBNQ010000069.1 GCA_017634275.1 Ruminococcus sp.
CGAGAGGTGGGGCATGAAATATCCGGGGGAAATATAAAAGCATACCGAAGGGGGTACGGGGGGCGACCGGAAAGCCCCCCGAAAAAGGCGCGCGGCTTGCTTTGACATTATCTTAGCTTTGAGCGTAAGACAAGCTAAAAACTTGTGGCACGCGCAAAGATTACTTTAAAAGGCTGCACTTAGTTCGCGCCCTTTTCGGGGGCTTTGCGGTCGCCCCCGAACCCCTTCGCACCCCCTTCACCCTACAAACTCCGGTTTTTTCGGAACACCTTTTCAAAATCGAATAAAAATAGGTATCACTAAGCGATGATAATGCATTCGCACGGTGATACCTTTTTTACGCAAAAAACAAGCCAAAGCTATGATGTTATCAAAAGCTCTGGCTTGTTATCTTTCCTTATCTTCCGCCCGAAACGGTCAGGCGGTTGAGCGCACGCTTGAGCTTTTGCTCGGCGCGTTCAAATTCCTTCTGGCTTTTTTGCTCCTTAAGACGCCTTTCAGCGTCCTCCTTAGAGCGCTTAGCCCTTTCAACATCAATTTCATCAGCCCACTCGACAGCCGAGGCAACAACAACGCATTCGCTGTTTCTCACCTTTATCATGCCTGCCGAAACAGCCGCCACGCGAAAGCTGCCGTCCTCCTGCATTACCTTAAGGGGCGATGCTACAAGGTTAGCCGCATACGGCGTATGCCCTGCAAGGATACCGACGTTCCCTGCCGGGGTCTTGGCTATAAGCTGTGCCGTTTCACCCTCAAAGAAGGTTTTTTCGGGCGTGATTATCTTTAGCTTAAAAGGTTTCATGTGAGCCTACTCCTCATTTACGCTTTACTTTAAATTCTTAGCCTTTTCCACGGCCTCATCTATCGTGCCGACGAAAAGGAATGCCGACTCGGGCAGGTCATCATGCTTGCCCTCAATGATCTCCTTAAAGCCGCGGATAGTTTCCTTGATAGGAACGTACTTGCCCTGATAGCCCGTGAACTGCTCAGCAACAAAGAACGGCTGTGAAAGGAAACGCTGTATTTTTCTTGCACGGGAAACCGTGAGCTTATCCTCCTCGGAAAGCTCGTCCATACCCATGATAGCGATGATATCCTGAAGTTCCTTATATCTTTGCAGGATAGACTGAACCTGTCTTGCGACCTGATAATGCTCATTTCCCACGATCTCGGGGGAAAGGATCCTTGACGAAGAATCAAGCGGATCAACCGCAGGGAAAATACCGAGCGATGCGATCGACCTTGAAAGAACAGTCTGCGCGTCAAGGTGAGCGAATGTTGTAGCAGGTGCAGGGTCAGTAAGGTCGTCCGCAGGAACATATACTGCCTGAACAGAGGTGATTGAGCCCTTATTTGTAGAGGTTATCCTCTCCTGCAAAGCACCCATTTCGGTAGCAAGGGTAGGCTGATAGCCAACCGCCGAAGGCATACGGCCGAGAAGTGCCGAAACCTCCGAGCCTGCCTGAGTAAACCTGAAGATATTGTCGATAAAGAGCAAAACGTCCTGCCCCTCGACATCACGGAAATACTCTGCCATAGTAAGACCCGAAAGGCCTACTCTCATTCTTGCCCCGGGCGGCTCGTTCATCTGTCCATAAACAAGGACAGTTTTATCAATAACGCCCGATTCCATCATTTCGTTATAGAGGTCGTTACCCTCTCTGGTTCTCTCGCCAACGCCCGTAAATACGGAGATACTGCCGTGCTGGTTAGCTACGTTGTTGATAAGCTCCTGAATAAGAACAGTCTTACCAACGCCTGCACCGCCGAACAGACCTATCTTACCGCCCTTAAGGTAAGGTGCGATAAGGTCGATTTCCTTGATACCCGTTTCAAGCACCTCGCTTGCGGCCTTCTGCTCCTCATAGGAGGGGGGCTGGCGGTGGATAGCCCATCTTTCCTCAGCCTCGGGCGCAGGCTTATTATCTACCGGCTCACCCAAAAGGTTAAATATCCTGCCGAGGGTAGACCTGCCCACGGGAACGGTTATGCTCGAGCCCGTATCAACAGCCTCCGCACCTCTTACAAGGCCGTCGGTAGAGCCCATAGCGATACATCTTACGACATCATCGCCTATATGCTGAGCCACCTCGACAACAAGGCGAGTTCCATTATTATCAATTTCAATAGCGTTCAAAAGCTGAGGCAGGTGATCCTTTTCAAATCTGATATCGACTACCGCGCCGACTATCTGGACTACCTTGCCCACATTTTTCTCACTCATTGGTTTCACACCTCTTCTTCAATGCACAATGCCGTGCTAACCGCAGGTCAGCAACTGCACAAATGCACAATTATAAATTTACAATAACTATTAACTGTTAACTGTTACCTGTTAACTGTTAACTAATTAGCTGTCATTCATCTCTTAAAGAGCCCGAGGCTATCTCGGTAAGCTCCTGAGTTATCTGACCCTGTCTTGCTCTGTTATACATAAGCGAGAGGTTAGCTATCATCTCATCAGCGTTATCCGATGCCGACTCCATAGCTGTTCTTCTTGCCGCCTGCTCCGAGGCAAAGGAATCGACCGTTGCCGCGTAGAGTATTCCCGAGATATACTGAGGGATAAGCCCGTCAAATACCTCCTCGGGAGAGGGGTCATATATCATAAGCGACTTCTTTTCACCCGAGCCGCTTATCATTTGCTTTACAGGCAGTATCGGCATAAACACGGGTTCCTGCGTGAGTGCCGAAACAAAGGTAGTATACACAAGCTCTACCCTGTCAAACTCACTCATTCTAAAGCGCGCTATTATATTTTCGGCGATATCGAGCGAATCATAGACATTCAGGCTCTCAGCGATGCCGGGGTATTCATCAAGCACCTCAAACTCGCGCTTTCTGAAAAACTCAACAGCCTTTTTGCCTATAGTTATGACCTTGACCTTATAGCCGTCAGCCTTATGCTCATCAGCCTTTTGCTTTGCAAGCTTTAAAACGTTATTATTAAAGCCGCCTGCAAGGCCTCTGTCACCTGCGATGACCACGAGCAGAACAGTTTTCAGCACCTCTTTTTTGGTATAGATAGAGCTGAACACATGATCTCTCGAAACATCTGCCATTGTATCATACACTGCCGCAAAGAAAGGCTGTGCCGCAAGCGCCCTTTCCTTAGCGCGCCTGAGCTTTGAGGATGCCACAAGCTCCATAGCCTTGGTTATCTGCCTTGTACTCTCAACGCTTTTTATACGGCGCTTAACGTCCTTCATATTTGCCGTTGCCATATAAATACTTCTCCTTTAAGGATTATTTGCTCTTAAGGAACTTAGCCTTGCACTCTTCAAGTGCCTGCTTAAGCTCGTTCTCCGTTTCCTCCGAGAGGTCGCCCGTTTCTCTGATATTGCCCGTTACCGAGGGGTGAGCAGACTCTACGTAGTCAATAAGCTCAGCCTGGAACTCAGCTATATCCTCGACCTGTATCTCCTTAAGATAGTTATTTACCACCGCATAGATAATAAGCACCTGATGCTCAACCTTAAGCGGCGAGTTTCTTCCCTGCTTAAGCACCTCAACTATACGCTCACCCTGAGCAAGTCTGTCCTTGGTGTCCTTATCAAGGTCAGAGCCGAACTGTGAAAAGCTTTGCAGCTCTCTGTACTGCGAATAGAGCAGCTTAAGCGAGCCTGCTACCTTTTTCATAGCCTTTATCTGCGCCGAGCCGCCGACACGCGATACCGAGATACCGGGGTTAACGGCAGGCCTGATGCCCGAGAAGAAAAGCTCTGTTTCAAGGAATATCTGTCCGTCAGTGATAGATATTACGTTTGTGGGGATATATGCGGAAACGTCGCCTGCCTGAGTTTCGATTATGGGAAGTGCGGTTATCGAGCCGCCGCCGTAATCCTTATTAAGGTTGCAGGCACGCTCCAAAAGCCTTGAATGGAGGTAGAATACATCGCCGGGGTAAGCCTCACGACCCGTAGGGCGCTTAAGCAGCAGCGACATAGTTCTGTAAGCTACCGCGTGCTTTGAAAGGTCATCATAGATACAAAGCACGTCCTTACCCTGGAGCATAAAATGCTCAGCCATAGCAACGCCCGTATAGGGGGCTATATACTGCAAGGGAGCAAGCTCTGAGGCCGTAGCGGAAACGACTATAGTATAATCCATAGCGCCTGCCTTATCAAGCGTTTCAACAACGTTTGCAACGGTAGAGCGCTTTTGCCCTATAGCCACATAAACGCAGATAACGTTCTGCCCCTTCTGATTGATGATAGTATCAAGGGCGATAGTTGTTTTACCCGTCTGTCTGTCGCCTATGATAAGCTCACGCTGGCCTCTGCCTATAGGTATCATAGAGTCGATAGCCTTGATACCCGTTTGCAGCGGTCTGTTGACAGACTGTCTTGTGATGATACCGAAAGCGGGGCTTTCGATAGGTCTTCTTTCATTTGTAAGTATAGCGCCCTTGCCGTCGATAGGCTGGCCGAGCGAGTTTACAACTCTGCCCAAAAGCTCATCACCAACGGGAACGGAAACTATATTACCTGTTCGCTTTACCTTACTGCCTTCCTTGATACCCTCGTCATTACCGAGCAAAACAGTTCCGACAAAATCCTGCTCTAAGTTAAGAGCCATGCCGAAAATGCCCGTATCAAATTCAAGCAGCTCGCCCGACATACATTTATCAAGCCCATGAACTCTTGCGATACCGTCGCCGACAGTTACAACCGTTCCGACGTCGGCAAGCTCGAGCTTTGACTGATAATTCTTTATCTGTGACTTGATAATGCCGGTTATTTCATCAGGCCTTAAATTCATAAGTCAATTCCATGCCTTTCGTTATAATTTTATGCAATACAAGAGTCGATACTCTTGCGAAGGTCGTCAAGCCTTTTTCTTAAAGAGCCGTCTATCTCCGAATCGGAGTAGCGGATAATGATACCGCCGATAATAGACTTATCAACCGTCTTTTTGAGCTTGACGCTCTTGCCCGACTGCGTTTCAAGCTTAGCTTTGAGCTTAGCCTCGAGCTTTTCACCGAGTGGCTCGGCAGTAACAGCCTCAACCTCCAAAATACCCTTTTCATCGTTATAAAGCCCACGAAAGACCTCATATATCTTATCAAAGAGCTTAGCCCTGCCGTGGTCTGAAAGGACATTCAGGAAATTAAAGACAGTTTCGCTTACCTTACCCTCAAAGATATTCTTTATAAGGGTGTGCTTATCCTCCTCGCCCATTGACGGAGATGATAAAAGCTCCAAAAGCTCGAAATTCTCATCAAAGATACCTTTAAGTGCTGTCAGCTCCTCAAAAACGCCGTCAAGGGAATCCTGTTCGATGCAAAGCTCAAAGAGAGCCTGCGCATATACATTCTCTGCCGACTGTGCCATTACAGATCACCTACACTGTCAATAAAGCTTTCGATAAGCCTTTCGTTATCCGAGGAGCTTACCTCCTTCTCGACCACCTTAGCGGCCGCACCGAGGGCAATATCCGTGATCTCGTCCTTTATCTGATTGACCGCGATCTTCTTTTCACGCTCTATCTGATCGTGTGCATTGTCTACCAGAGCCCTTGCCTCAGTCTTGGCATCTGCGATTATCTCATCAGACCTTAACTGTGCCTTCTTGGTAGCCTCTCTTACTATCTCTGCACTTTCCGCCTTAGCGCCCTCAAGCTTTGTGCTGTACTCAGCCTCAAGCGCCTTAGCGTTCTCCTTGGCCTCATCGGCCTCCTTATAGGTGTTTTCTACCTCCTGCTTTCTGCTTTCAAGCACCTTATTTACGGGCTTGAAAAGGAAATGCTTAAGTACCAAAAACAGTATCAGGAGATTGAGCCATGTAGGGATAATAGTTCCGAGATCAATGCTAAGAAAATCGGTCACATTACCTGCTGCATAAAGCATTTGTTCCCCTCCCGATCATAAAGTTTGACTAAAATCAAAGCTGCGATATGAACGGATTAGCAAACAGCAGAATAAGCGCTACAACGAACGCATAGATACCCGTTGACTCAGCCATAGCAACACCGATGAACATTGTTCTTGTGCAGTCACCCTGAGCCTCGGGCTGCCTTGCGATAGCCTCGATAGTTTTACCTACTGCGTAACCTTCACCAATACCGGGTCCTATACCCGCGATCATTGCAAGACCTGCGCCGATTGCCGAGCAGCCCAATACGATAGCCTTTTCCATAGAAAATTCCTCCAAATAAAAAAGATTTGTCATTCCCTTTGCGGGATAGTTGTTTTATTAAAATGCCAAAGGCACTTTGTAAACTTCGTTTACAGTTAACAGTTAATAGTTAACAGTTAACAGTTGTGGTATGCGGCTTCGCCGCATGGATTTTAAAAGTGATCTGTTTACCATAAACATAGATAAATCGATCTCTTCGTAAAGAAAGATATATTATCAGTTTCAGTCAAACAGTCAGAGCAGAAACCCGAATGGGCATCCCGTGCGGCTCTGCCGCACACAATAACTGTTAACTGTTAACTCTTAACTCTTAACTAATCTTTCCCTGCCGCAACGTTTACCATTGTAAGCATTGAGAAGATATAGGCCTGGATAGTGCCCGAGAAGAGGTCAAAGTAGACCGAGAGCACCGCAGGTATACCCACCTGGAACACATTGAAAGCCCACGAGCCCGATGCAAACGAAAGGCCTATTGCCTGCGAGAGCGAGCCGAGCGCGCCGTAAACAAGCCCCGAGATGACCATGCCGCCTGCGATATTACCGAAAAGACGGAATGCCATAGATGCAGGGGTTGCGACCTCGCTTATGAGGTTTAACGGCAGCATAAAGCCTATAGGAGAGCAAAAGCCCTTCAGATAGCCGCCGACACCGTGATACTTTATCTTAGTATAGGTTATAAGCATAAATGTGATGAGCGCCATACCGAGCGTCGTATTAAAGTCAGCCGTTACAGAGCGCAGGCCGACAAGGCTGATAAGCGAGCCTAAAAGCGCATACAAAAGCAGCGCACCGATATAAGGCGCATAAGCCATCATATCCTCGCCCATATTATCACGAACGGTATTATTGACAAACTTCACCATCATCTCGGCAATGACCTGCCGCTTTGTTTCAGGGACTTTTTTAAGGTTGCTTGTAAGCACCTTGCAGAGAATAGCAACGATAACTATCACCAGCCACCCCATAACAACAGTTTCGGTACATTTCCAGCCGAAAAGCTCGAACACCACCTTAGGACCCTGACCTATTCCGTCCATACACTAATCCTTCTTTCTTAAAAGCTGCCCCAGTGACAGCAGTATTTTAGGGAAGAGCTGCGGCAAAAGCACACCGACAAAGCTCATAAATTCAAACCAAAGGGCGACAGCCCCCAGCATAAAAAGCCCAAAAAACCTGAGCAGATAGCACCTGACCATCATAGCCTTGGCCTTTTTTATATCCTTACACAAGGCGGCCTCGGCGCAGGTGCGCGCAAGGTAGATAAGGCATACACAGGCATACACATACCCCACCAGAAACCCCGGGATATCGCGCAGATCCCTTGAAATCAAAAGGCTTATGCACAAAAACGCCGCCGCCATTGCCCCCATTTTCGGGATAAGAGAGATAGTTATCTCGGCAATGCCCGTATTTTCAAGTGCCTTGGTTCCGAGCAGACGTTTTGTTATATATTTCATCTTCTCACGCCCTATCGGAAATTTGATTTTTATCAAGCTTGCTACGCCATAGATTTACTAATACATTATATCACATTCCGCGCATTTTTTAAAGTGTAATTTACAATTATATACACTTTATTTACAATTATTCTTTAATTTGGAAATAAGTTGTAATTTGCCGTATGAATAAAAACGTTTGAGCCGCAGATAATATAAAAGGTCACAAGAACCAAATATTATACAAAGGACTGATACAAAGTGAAAAAGCTTTTAGCATTGGTTTTGAGCCTTTCCGCGGCGGCAGCTATAACCACGGGCTGCTCGGCATCTGACGGCGACGTTGACAACGGCGGCGGTGCAGGCGCAGGAACTGAAAGGACAACCACTATGGACGACAGAGATGACGTTCGTGACTCGGACGACAAGGACTACGGCAGGACGACAACACGCCGCGAGATAAGCGACGACATCGCCGACGGCATAAACGACGGCCTTGACAAAACACAAAGCGTAGTTGACGACGTACTAAAGTAAACCGAGCGCAAAAAAGAGTTAATGCAGGGAAAGCATTAACTCTTTTTGATTTTTCAAAGCTTTTTTTGATCCGTCCGCGCAGCGGACACCTTAATAATTATTAACTGATCAAAGGTATTTGCTCTTGAATTTCAGAACGATTATTCCGCCGACTGCTGCCAAAACTATAACGCAGACGAGGACTACCGATACTATAACTCTTACGGGAACACCGTCTTTTTTATCGGCGCTGCTGTCATCGCTCTTTGCCGTGTCATTTTTAGCACCGTCGCCCGTTATCTCAAGCTCCTCGACTGTTTCCTTCGGGGTGGCGTTTTCATTGTATCCGTCAAGGTTTTTGATATAGCCTGCATCGCCCTGCAAGCAGATATCAATATTATCTATCGTCACAAGCTGACCCGAATATGCCTTTTGCACGGGCAGCTCGATAACTATCTTTGTGGCGTTGCCCTTCATGGGAACATTTATCATAGCCACGCGAAACTGCTCTATATTATTTGATATAGTGTCGTTTTTCTTGACTACAGTGCCGGTGCCCGAGTCCTTATAGCTGCCGTCTTTAGCGGTATAGGCTATCATTGAGCTGCCGATAAGCGAGTCAACGCCCTTTTCATCAAAGCGGTAGGTAAAAACTATCATCGACCCGTCAAAGGTAGAAACGCCGAGGTCTTTTGCATCTATCTCCAACCCCATAGTTATAAGCCCCTCGGTATCCTCATCAACATCGGGGTAGAGGGATTTATTATCCTTATCAACAGCCGTCCAGCAGAAATTCTGCTTATCCTTTATCTCGCTCTTATTCTCGGCCGATACCATTAATGACGCGCCCTGATACGAGCCCCTTGTATCGGTATCAAGGCTGAGCCCTGCCTTTTTTGAATCGGGGGTGAGCTTGACGTAATCCTTCCAGTCCTTATTATCAAACGAAAAGGTATAGCCTATCTTATCCTTTTCGCTGACGGTCATACTACCATCCACCTTGAATTTTATGGGCTTTTCCTCTTTACTGTCATCAGCAAAGGCCGTAAGCCCACAGCCAAGCGCCAGGGCAGCCGCCGCCGCAAAGCTAAGTACACGTTTTAAAAGCATAAAAAATACTCCTTTTTAACTAAAGAGGTGAACCCACCTCCGAAAATTTCGTAATATATTTTTATTTTACTACATTATGAATAATTTGTCAATAGCATAAAACAGTAAAAAAATCCCTGCGGTGCAGGGTATATCCCGAAGGGGCTTGCCGCGCGCAGCCGCGAAGGGGGTACGGGGGGCGACCGCAAAGACCCCCCAAAAGCCCC
>JAGBNQ010000070.1 GCA_017634275.1 Ruminococcus sp.
AAAGCAAAACTTCCATCCGTCGGCGTGAGCCGACACATTAATTATTCATTATTCACTATTCATTATTCATTATTCATTGCTTGTGGGGCAAAGCCCCACAAATTCCGGTTTACCACATCAGTTAAATAAAGGAGAATATATGGATATCACAAGGATAAACGGCGCTATTTTTGACCTTGACGGAACTCTTCTTGATTCCGCTTATGTCTGGAAAGAGGTCGATAGGCGCTTTCTCGGAAAACGTGGACTTGAGCTGCCCGATGATTACTGCAAAAGTATATGCACTATGAATCTGGAGCAGGCCGCAGTCTATACAAAGGAGCGCTTTTCCCTTTCCGACAGCATAGATGAGATAATCGGCGAGTGGAAGGACAGCGCCTTTCATGAATACCGCGATAATGTGCCTGCCTTTGACGGGGCGCGCGAGTTTCTGTCGCTTTTAAAGGCGCGCGGAGTTAAGACCGCCCTTGCTACCGCCTCGGATAAGGTTTTCTATGAGCCTGCACTCAAAAGAACGGGGCTTTATGAGCTTATCGACTTTTTCTCGCAGACAAGCGAGGTAAAGCGCGGCAAGGGCTTTCCCGATATTTATCTGCACGCGGCGGCCGCTCTGGGGCTTGACTCGTCCGAGTGCGCAGTCTTTGAGGATATCCCCGAGGGGATAACGGGCGCAAGGGCAGGCGGCTTTTTATGCGTGGGCGCGCTTTGCGGCGCACTTACAGATGAGCGCGAGGAGCTTATATCACTTGCCGACCTATGCTTTGAAAGCTACCGCGAGCTGACTTGTAAATTTGCAGACGGCAATTATGTATAATCTACCGATTGACAAGCTTTGTGAAAAGGTTTATAATATAAGTTACACCACTTTTGGAGAGATTTTTGGAAGGTGAGGGCATTGAAGATAAAAAAGAGAATAACAGCACTCGTCTGTGTGATTGCCTTGTCACTTACGCAGGTGATAGGGGCTTATGCCGAAGATGAGGAGATAACAGAGCAGCACACTCACTCCTATGTGAGCGAGGTGACTAAGGAGGCTGACTGCGCCAATGAGGGTGAGATGACCTTCTCCTGCGCGTGCGGCGAGAGCTATACAGAGGTGATTCCCAAAACGACATCACACAAATACGGTGTCGGTGAGGTGCTGAACGAGGCGGCCTGCGGCGTTGAGGGAAAAACGCAGTATACCTGCAAGGTATGCGGTGAATCCTACATACAGGTGACACCTGCGCTTTCACACGAGCTTGACGGCGGCGAGGTGACAAGAGAGGCGACCTGCGCTCAGGGCGGAATAATAACATACACCTGCACACTCTGCGGCTCTACCTTTGACAGCGAAACTGATATCGACCCCGATAATCATGTTTGGGATGACGGCGTTGTTACCAAAGAGGCAAGCTGCAAGGAAACGGGCACTATGACCTATACCTGCACCTTCTGCGGCGAGCAGAAAACTGAGGATATAGCAAAGACTGATGCCCACGTTTTCGGCGAGGGGACCGTAACGGCTCAGCCCACCTGCGGCAAGGCAGGCAAGGAAACTGTTACCTGCACGCTCTGCGGTGAAACTGTTTCAAGGGATATACCTGCAACGGGCAACCACTATTTCGGCAAGGGCGAGGTAATAAAGGCGGCTGACTGCACCCACGCAGGGCTTAAGCATTATGTGTGCGCAGGCTGCGGCTTTGAGGTAGATACTATAATTCCCAAAAGCGCCGTTCACAGCTTTGACAGCGGTGTTGTGACAAAAGCGCCTACCCTTACATCGGCAGGCAGCAAGACCTACACCTGCAAGCTTTGCAAAAAGACACTTGTTAAAAGCATTCCAAAGCTTATTGATATTTCAAAGCTGAGCGTTTCCCTTTCGGCATCGTCATACACCTATGACGGAAAAGCAAAAAGGCCGACAGTTACCGTTAAAAACGGCAGCAAGACGCTGACACTCGGAACTGATTATACAGTCACCTACGCAGGCAATACCCGTGCAGGAACAGCATCAGTCACGGTGACGGGAAAGGGCGCATATGCATCAAGCGTTAAAAAGACCTTCTCAATAATCGCGGCGGATATAAGCAAGGCTACAGTTTCGGGCGTTAAAAAGACATACACCTACACGGGCAAGGCAATTGCCCCTCGGCCGACAGTAAAGCTTTCCTCAAAGACGCTCATACTAACAAGCGATTACAAGCTCACCTACAGCGCAAACAAGGCTATAGGCGCGGCGACGATGACCATAAAGGGCGTTGGCAATTACAAGGGCACAAAGAAAGTGACCTTCAGCATTCTGCCAAAGGCGGTAACGCTCAAAAAGCTTACCTCGCCAAAGAGCAGGCAGCTTAAGGTAAACTGGGCAAAGAATTCGACCGTTACGGGCTATCAGGTAGTTTATTCGACCAACAAGAGCTTTAGCGATAAAAAGACCGCAAATGTCACCTCGGCGGCAACGGTCACAAAGACGCTCACGGGTCTTACCTCGGGCAAGACCTATTATGTAAAGGTACGCTGCTACAAAACGATAGGCAAAACAAAATACTACAGTGCATATTCGGCTGTAAAGAGCATTAAGGTAAAATAATAGGTTTCGGGTATCGGCATTCTCCGCGTGTTAGGCAGAGAATGCCGATTTTAAGTGCATAATGCACAATGCACAATTGAGGTGCGCCGATGCAAATGCCCCCGTACCCCCTTCGGAACGCGCACCCCCCACAAACCTCAATTTATCTTCTGACCACTTTTGTAATAAGGGATTTGTTAAATATTGACCGCAAAGATTGACACCTTAACGCTGTGCGTGCTATAATTAAAGAAAAAGCCGCGGCAGGAGGAAAATGTATGGAATGGAATAAGCTTTTATGTGAAAAAAGGCAGGTGCCTGCTCACACAAGGGAGGGCGACCCGAGAAACGCTTTTGAAAAGGACTACCACCGTATTCTCGGCAGCGCGTCATTTCGCAGATTGCAGGATAAAACGCAGGTCTTTCCGCTTGATAAGAGCGACTTTGTAAGAACTCGCCTTACCCACTCGCTTGAGGTGTCGTCCTTTGCAAAGTCATTGGGGCAGATGGCGTTTGCCGATATAATATCCTCGGGGGCTGACAGCTCGGTAGACACCGATGTCAAGGAAAAGGCGTGCAGTATTCTGGAATGTGCGGGGCTTTTGCACGATATCGGCAACCCGCCCTTCGGGCATTTCGGTGAATCGTCTATAAGATACTTTTTTGAGCGCGCGCTTGATGATGATAAGTATACCTTTAACGGCAGGCGTTTAGGTGAGTGCTTAAATGAGCAGATGAAAGCCGACCTTTTGAATTTTGAGGGCAACGCACAGGCGCTCAGGCTCGTTACAAAGCTGCACTACCTTGTTGACGAAAAGGGAATGCATCTGACCTACGCGCTTTTGAATACCCTTATAAAATACCCCGTTCCCTCTACAGAGATAGGTAAGGACAAAACGAATATCATCTACAAGAAAATGGGCTACTACCTTGCCGAGCAGGAGCTTTTTGAGGATATAACAAGCTCAACGGGGGCGGTGGGCTGCCGCTATCCGCTTACATTTTTATTAGAGGCGGCTGACGATATCGCCTACTGCACCGCCGATATCGAGGACGCTGTAAGAAAGGGGATAATATCCCTGCACAGGCTGCAAAGCGAGCTTGAAAGGGGCGGCTATACCGAAAACGCATCTGAAACCGCAAGGGCGGCATATGACAGAATGCTTGAAAAGCTTGATGAAAAATACAAAAAGGCCGTTGCCGACAATATGCCCGACCCCGAGCGAAATGCCGTACAAAACTGGGTGATATACGTTCAAGGCGAGCTGCTGCGCTACGCTAAGGACGCATTTGTAAGCAATTACGAGAGCATAATGCGCGGCGAGTTCAGCTCGGAGCTTTTAAAATGCTCGGACGGCGCGCCTATCGCCAAAGCGCTTTCCGACACGGCATACAGACTTGTTTTCCGTTCAAAATACATACTCCGCTCGGAGATAACCGCAGGAAATATGATAAGCTTTCTGCTCGAGAGCTTTCTGCCTGCGGCGGTAGCCTTTGACAGCGGCTGCACACTCTCGCCCATGGAGGACAGGCTCATTAGTATTGTCAGCGAGAATTACATGGCGATATACAGAAAATACTCCGAGGGGAAAGATGAAAGCTTTAAGCTTTACTTAAGAATGCTGCTTGTTACAGACTTTGTCTGCGGCATGACCGACAGCTACGCCAAGCGTCTATACAGCCGTATGCGCGCAACGGATTATAGTGAATAATGAATAATAAAAGCCCCGAGGAGGAACAAAACCTCTTCGGGGCGAATGCTTTTATTGGTCAGTCATTGGTCGAAAGCAGCTTTTTGGTCTGAGGGAGCTTGAAAAGGAAAACTACCGCGATAGTTGTGAACACTATCTCGGGAACCATGTACGAGCCGTTGTAGAGCAGACTGTAAAGGTATTCGTTGCTTGTGTCGAAATTCCATACCTTGCCGACAGAGTGCCATATCAGCACGCCCGAGAGGAAATGCATAGCAAGCCTTGCAAGGAGAGCTATAACAACACCTGCTATCCAGCCGACTGTGCCGAGCTTGCGGAAGATACCTGCGAGGCCGAGCGAGCTGTATGCAAGGATATAGTCAAGTGCAAAGCAGGCAACAAGCGTTCCTGCCGTAAGCCCCAGCCGAGGATCTCGCCTAAGTCCATAAACAGCTGAACCAGTGAATAGAGGAACGAAACGGCCATTCCGTAGCCAATTCCGCGCTTGATGCTGAAAATACATATCGGCACCATAGAAAGCAGCGTTATCGAGCCGCCCCACGGCAGCTTATATACCTTGATAAGGCTAAGCACTGTAGCAAGTGCTATCATCGCAGCGCCCTCAACGAGCGCCAGTGTTTTTGAGTTTTTCATCTTTTAAAAACTTCCTTTCTTTTTTTGGGGGGTACAAAAAATGCCGCCCCGACATAAGGGCAGCACAAATAAACTGCATAAGATTCCCTACGTCGGCATTATCCGAATCAGGTAATGGGTCGAAGTACACATACTTCCTCTCAGCCTTTTTTAAGGCTCCCCGTGGTCAAATTTTCCGCGTTTTCCGCAAATACTATAATAACACTATTGCTCCGCTTTGTCAAGGGGCGTAATAGTTTGTTAATAGCATTTTGTTATAATTTTTATACATTTGTGAGATCGGGATCTGTAACCTGAGCTAAAGCTTTGTTCTTCGCTTGTCGGGGGCTTTGCCTGCTCACGAAATAAACAAGCGCCCCTAACCCCTTTCGGATTTTGCGCATTTATTTTATACTTTTCACAATTTTGTAACTTAAAAGAAATAATTTTCTGTTGACCTTTACTATATTCCGTGCTATAATGTAAGTTAGATATTTATACGCATTTTGAAGGTGGTGTTTTTATGGGGGCAAAACAATATTTATCGGCGGCGCTTGCTTTAGGCTTTGCGGCGGTAGGCGTTTCGGCTAACTATGCGCCTGATGTGACAAATATCCTCGAATCTCAGTCGCAGACGGGCGTTGTGTTTGACGGCGCTAACGATGAGTTTGAGCCCGAGGCTGTTGTAAATAAGGTGAGCGAGCTTGAAAGCCTTTCCCTGCCCTCCTATCAGGGATATGAAAATGTTTATATCACCGCCGAGGATAACGGATATGTTATCTATTCAGACGGGCAAAAGCTCGATAGCTACAGCTTTAATGATGACTCGGGCGAGCTGCTTACGGTTAGCGTTAAGGACGGAATACTCACCTTTACAAACTCCAAAGGCGAAGAGGTAACGGATTTTTATATAGGCTATGAGCATATCATCTACGATGTAAACGGCGATATACATACATCAAGCGGCGTTCTTAAGGTGACTACCGATGCCCCGAAGGAACAGAGCTTAGAGGAGCTTTCCGCCCTTATGAATGAGGACACCGAGGCTTTCAAGGCACTTGATAAATATATAACCTCGGGCGAGCTTGACACTGATAAATACAGCTCTGCCGATGAGCTTGTGGAAAGGATAAACGAGCTTTATCTTTCGCTTGATAAGTATTCGGGATTTATAGAGTCACTTGACGATGAAGATGTTAAGGATAAGCTTTCCGCGGCGATCACCGAGCTTGAAAGCATGACGGTGACTGTAAATACTCAAAAGCCCGTTTATGACGAAAATTCGGGCGGCAGCCCCGAGCTTAATATGAATAAGCTTATTATCCTTACAAGCGTTGCAAACAATGCACTTGAAAGCAAGGGCATATCCCCTGATGATGAGGAAAGTGATGATGATACCCCTGCCGTTACATCAAGTGTGACGACCAAGAAAACTACTACCACCACAAAGAAAAAGACCACGACTACCACGACCAAGAAAACCACAAAGAAAAAGACTACTACAACTACAACGGCACCGCAGGCCCCCGTTCAGACGCAGGCGCCTGCACCTGCAACAACAACTACCGCAAGACCTGTTGTGACGGTAGCTACCACCACGGCGCCGAGCTTTACCGTAACAAGCTTTAACAAGACGATATATGCTCTGAATGACGGCGTTTTCTATGAGCAGCCGAGTACCTCCTCGACTGTAAGGGGCAGCTTTACAAAGTATTACAATGCAGCCTGCACGGGGCTTACTTCCAACGGCTTTTACAGAGTTGTGCTTGACGGGTATACGCTCTATGCGGCTAAATCCGATTTCTCGGAGGATCCGCAGTCAACCGTGATAACCACAAAAGCCCCCGAAATAAAGAAGGGAAATATAAATAAATACACTAAGGAAATGCTCACCTATATAAACAAGCTAAGGGCTGACAACGGCGTAGCGCCGCTTGAGGGAATTGAAATTCTTGACAGCGCCGCCGATATCAGGGCTAAGGAGCTTAGGACGCTCTTTGACCATGTGCGCCCCGATACCACAAAGTATAAGACGGTCTTCGCGCAGGTAGGGCTTGATTATCACAATATCGGTGAGAATATAACCTATGGCATGAATAAGACCTATTCGGTAGCTGATGCGTTTGATAACTGGAAAAATTCTCAGGGGCATCTTAGCAATATGCTAAACCCCGATTTCAAGTATATGGCAATAGGCTACTATTCCTATACCGATAAGGACGGCAATGATTTCAATTACTGGGAGCAGCTGTTCTACACACCGTAACAAATTTTATCCGCTATCCCCTTGATAAGAGGGGATAGCAAAGTTTTTTTAAAGGAGATAAACAAAATATGGAAAAACAAGGCTTTCGTAAAAATCTTATAAACATTGAGCCATATGTGGCAGGCGAGCAGCCTAAATCTGACAACATAATAAAGCTAAACGCAAACGAGAATGCTTACCCGCCCTCACCAATGGTGGGCATGGCTATTGCAGAGTTTGATTCATCGGTTTTGCGCAAGTACCCCGACTTTTCGGCCGAGCCGCTAAAATCAGAGCTTGCGGCATACTACGGCCTGACACCCGGGCGCGTGTTTGTCGGCAACGGCTCCGACGATGTGCTTGCGGCGGCCTTCAGGGCTTTCTTTAACGGCGATGAGCCTATACTTTACCCCGATGTTACATATTCATTCTACCCCGTATGGTGCGATATTTTAAAGATACCCTATAAAACTATCCCCCTTAAGGACGATTTTACGATAGATGTTGCCGACTACAAAATAAAAAACGGCGGCATCATCTTCCCGAACCCTAATGCCCCCACAAGCATAGCTCTTGACAAGAATAAAATAACCGAGCTGCTTGATGCAAACCGCGATGTTATCGTGGTAATAGACGAAACCTACATCGACTTCGGCGGCGAGAGCTGTGTAGACCTGCTTGATAAATATGACAACCTCGTGCTTACAAGGACGTTTTCAAAATCACGCTCGCTTGCAGGAATGAGGCTCGGCTTTGCTATGGGCAGCGAGGAGCTTATAAGCTACATGAATGCCGTTAAGGACAGCTACAATTCCTACCCCGTGGACGCTGTGGCGATAGCGGCAGGCTGCGCGGCGGTAAAGGACGATAAATATTTTAAGGACACTATCTCAAAGCTTGTTTCTACCCGTGAAAGGCTCATAAAGGAATTTGATGCCCTCGGCTTTGAAACAGCGCCGAGTGCAGCGAACTTTATTTTTACAAGGCACGATAAATTCTCGGCGAAGGAAATATTTGCATTCCTGCGCGAAAAGGGTATATATGTAAGATACTTTAACAAGCCGCGGATAGATAACTACCTGCGTATAACCGTCGGCACGGACGAGGAGACCGACAAGCTTATCTCGGCGGTAAAAGAGCTTATCAATTAATAGTTAATAGTTAATAATTAATAATTAAGGTGTCGGCTGCGCCGACTAATACCAATTCGGGCATGTAAAAGCGCAGCAGCGAAGGGGG
>JAGBNQ010000071.1 GCA_017634275.1 Ruminococcus sp.
CAGTTTGCAAGTGATTATTAGTAAAGGTCGGTGAGATCATGATAAATAAGGAGAAAAAACACCTTGCCATGTCGCTGCAGTTTAAGCTGGCGGCTATGGTTTTCGGGATAATGGTTTTGTCTGCGTGCGTGTCTATAACGGTGATGATACTTATTTTCGGGCCTGTTATGAGAAGTAATGCGCAGACGCAGTTTGATGCGGTGAGCGCATCTATCAGAACACTTTCGGGCGAGAACGTTGTTGAGACCGATGATGACTCTGAAAAGGACGATGACAAAAAGGATAAGGCTAAGCAGGAGGCCTCGCAAAAAAGCAATGACTATACCGCTGAGGAGATAGTCATGCTCACAACAAACAACGCATTTAACGTGACAAAACTTGATGAGAATACAAAGGATTACAACAAATATAAGCTTGACATCGACGAGGCTGACGGAAAGATAGTAAAAGTTACCTCAAACGGCATCTTCCCGAGCATTACCGCCTATATGAAGGTAAAGGACAGCTACTACCGCTTTGATTCGTTCACAAGCTCGGGCACATATTGGATGGTGAGCATCGTTATACTTATCTCGTTTATGGCGGCTATTATTCTGGGTACTGTGCTTACGGGCTTTTTGTCAAGGATAATGCTAAAGCCGCTTGATGACCTTGCCGCGGCAACGGCTCAGATTACAAGGGGTAACTTTAACGTAAAGATACCCGTTCCCAACAGCAAGGAGTATGCGCCGCTTATCAAGAGCTTTAACAAAATGGCTAAGGAGCTTGCAGGCATTGAAACGCTGAGGGGCGACTTTATAAGCAACGTTTCGCACGAATTCAAAACGCCGCTTGCGTCCATTCAGGGCTTTGCAAAGCTTTTGCAGGACAAGAGCTTAGGCGAGGAGGAGCGCGCGGAGTACACCGAGATAATTATTGAGGAAACTACCCGCCTTACTAAGCTTGCGGCGAACATACTTAACCTTACAAGGGTAGAAAATCAGCAGACGGTCGGCAAAAAGACGAGGTTCTCGCTTGATGAGCAGATAAGAAAGATAGTGCTTATGCTTGAACACAGCTGGTCAAAGAAGAATATTGATATGCAGGTAACTCTTGATGACATATACTACGTCGGCAATGAGGAGCTTATGGCGCAGATATGGCAAAACATTATAAACAACGCCATAAAATTCACCCCCGAGGGCGGAATAATTAGCGTTTCGCTCATAAGGGGAGAGAAAAGCATAATCTGCAAGATATATGACAACGGCCCGCAGATATCTCCGCAGGTAAAGGCGCATATATTTGACAAGTTCTATCAGGGCGACAAATCAAGGGCTACCGAGGGCAACGGGCTCGGGCTGGCACTTGTTAAGAGAGTTGTTGACCTATGCTCGGGCAGGGTCTATGCTGATAACGTAACAGAGGGCGGCGTTTGCTTTACGGTAGAGCTGCCGTATGTAATTGAGGATATGATGTGATATGGAAAGAAAGATATACATAGTCCGCCACGGCGAAACGGATATGAACAGGCGCGAATGCTTGCAGGGGCATATTGACTGCGAGCTTAATGACAAGGGCATTCGTGAGGCGCAGGCATCAAAGGAGCTTTTTAAGGCGGCAGGGATAGAGTTTGGAAGAGTTTATTCCTCGCCGCTTAAAAGGGCTGTGCAGACTGCAAAGATCATCTCGGGCAGAGATGACATGACGCCCGAGCCGCTGATAATAGAAATGCACTTTGGTGATTCTGAGGGCAGGCCTTACAAGGAGATAGATGAGAAGATGTGGGCATTTATCCATGACCCCGAGAATACCGCACCGCCCGAGGGGGTCGAGGCGATAAGTGAACTGACCGGGCGCACGGGTGAGTTTATCAGAAGGCTTTTAAGTGAAAATGATGATGAAAATGTGCTGATAGTTACTCACGGCATAGCGCTCAGGAGCATTTTATGGAATTTATATGACGAGGGGGAGCGCGCAAGTGTTTGGAGTATGCCGATAGAAAACTGCATAGTCTACGAGCTTACAGCCGAAAACGGCAAGGTGACAAATATAAGGCGCGCCGAGGAGCTTTCAAAAAAGAGCAGCACCGACACAAGCGGAGCTTTTTGAAATATTAACGATATATAAGGCAACACCGCACAAAGGCCGACTGAAGGCTTTGTGCGGTATTTAGTGCAGTCTTTGGAAAAAGGGAAAGAAACCGGATAACGCCGATCATACGCTCAAGCCCGATATCACAGCGCCTCACAGCATTATCCGACTTCCTTCCCTTTGGCCAAAGCCTTATTCGACAGCTAAGACCCTGTTGTCCTTAAAGAACAAGCTGATACACCAGATGGCTGAAACGGCAACAAGCGTGTAAATTATCCTGCTTATGACCGCTGCCGAGCCGCCGAACAGAAATGCAACAAGGTCAAAACGGAATATACCTATAAGACCCCAGTTGATGCCGCCGATAACCAAAAGCGCAAGCGCTATCCTGTCAAGCATTCTATCATTTCCTTTCAAGTAATTTTGCCGCAACCTACGGCGTGATAATATTATGGGCAATATCTTTTCTGATATTCACAAGCTTTCAAATTTTAATACTTTTTATTAACCTATGAGCGCCAAGCACACAAATTAAATGTGATAAGTTTGTGTAAACTGCCGAAATTTGCCGAAAAACTGATTTTTTCTCCCATTTTTCTTGACTAAAACGCTGTAATATTCTATAATATATATGATGTTAAATGTTCGTTACAATATTCGTGAATTTTTTTATGATGTTGTTTCAGACATACATCCGTTTTGTTGTCTCCTTTCTTTTGTTCTACACATAGTTTTTTTATTTTATCTTCGCAGTGCTTAACAGCGCTGCTTTTTTTTGCGTAAAAATAAAAAAAAGTATCGCCGCAGCAGCTTTTGACCTGCCGTACAGCGATACCTTTATTATTATTCTTTTTAAAAAGTTTTCTTACAACAAATCGGAGTTTGGCGAAGGGGG
>JAGBNQ010000072.1 GCA_017634275.1 Ruminococcus sp.
GAAACAAGCAAAAACGCTTGTCTAACGAGCGTTAAGTTAAGGTTTAGTTCATCGCTCCGAGGGAGCAAGCCGCCTGCGGCGGCTTGTCGGGGGCTTTGCCTGCTCACGAAGTAAGCAAGCGCCCCCGAACCCCTTCGCCAAACTCCGGTTTTTATACGAGCTTTCCGCCCGTGCCGACGTATTTTTGCCTGCCGTCATTTGTGCCGACGATAAATTTCGCAGCCTTAGCGCCTGCGCCCTTGTTCTCGGCCTTTATTTTGCCGAGCAGATTATCTTTTTCAAGCTCTATCCTGTCTATTGCCTGAACATCGCTGTCCTTGATGCGGTTTAAAAGCGATATAAGCTCCTGCATTTTAAAGTAGATAGCCTCCTCATCGGGGGCAGTTTCGGTAAGGTCACGGCTTGATTTGATAATGCGCCTTACCCTGTCGCCGTCCTCACCCATTTCGCTGCAAAGCAGCTCTATATGACCAAAGAGCTTGTCAAGCTCCTTAGTTATTTTCAGTCTGTTATTGCTGTGCGGCTCGATATCGTCGATATCGCAGCTCATTATCTCTATCGTTTCCTGCTCGAAAATAAGCAGCTTTCCCTTTATCTCATCGAGCAGCTCTATTATTTTTGTCTCATAAAGCTTATCCATATAAATCTCTCCAAATTCACTTGAAAAACGGATATAAATGTGTTATAATAAGTCAGACCCTAAATAAAGGAGTGACGCTTGTGAATCTTTCTCATCTTGAGGCGGTCTTATATTTTGACAAGGTAACTGTCAGGGGAATTGCCGACATTTCGCTTTCCGACCGTTCCTGCGCCTTTCGCAGCGACTTTGTGCCGATACTGCATTTCGGCTCGGAGGTAACTATCGTTACCAAAATAGGCGGCATACCGTTTTTAAAGGTAACGGGGGCAGTATACCTGTCATCAAAAAGATTTATGCGCGTTCAGCCGATAACGCTTGCGCTTTACAAGAATGCCGAGCGCCTTTGCGAAGTCCCCGTAAGGGTAGATGCCGAGAAGGTATCAAAAGGCCTGCTTTCGGGAAGAAAGAGGGCTGACTGCACTATCGTTGCCTGCTCCGCAAAGACTATGGTCTTAACGGGCGACATTCACCCCGAGAGAGGGGATCAGACGATAGAGCTTATCGCCTCAGACCCGATGTTTTTTGATGAAACGAGCATAAAGCTAAAATACTCGGGCGACGGGATGTTCTTTGGAAAGAGCAGCAAAAAAGCGCGCTACGTTTACAAGATAGTAAAAATAGAAAAGCGCAGCTACAGCGAATATATGCGCTTTATACGCTCATGCACGATAGAGCGCTTAGCAAAAAGCCTTAAATAGCAATGACACAAAACGGCAGGGGGAAAATCTCTCCTGCCGTTTTTTATACTTATTATGTCAGCGCCTTAAGCAGTTCCTTCCGCTCAGTGCTGTTACTTATTAAGCATTTTAGCAAGAACCTCGGGGGTTATTCCCTTAGCCGCCGAGTCCTTATTTTCATCAGCCGTCTGCTTTAGCTCTGCCCTGAGAACAGAAACATCGCTCGGGGCATTGATTCCGAGGCGCACCTTATCGCCCGAGACCTCTACTACGGTTATCTCGATATCCCCGCCGATAACGAGCGACTCACCCTTCTTTCTTGAAAGAATAAGCATTTACCTGTCACTGCTCCTTTCCGCCGAAGAGGGCGAAACGGAATGGAAGGTCATCATCACTTACAGCCTGAACAGCGGTAAAGTTATTCATATTGAAAAGCAGGGGGCTCTTAAGGTTAACGGTAGTCTTTACCACGTCCTCCTTGATAGCCGCCATAAGCCAAAGCTCCGTATACTCGCCGCCGAGTGCCTCCATAGTTTCCTTGTCGATAGCAGGAGAATAATCCTCTATAAGCGCAGGGTTTGCGATTATAAAGCAAAGCTCCTTCTCCTCAATGCTCTGGAGCCACGCAAAGCCCGATATTTCCTGATCCATGATCATTACAAACTTTGAATAATCCTCAAAGCCGAGTATAGGCTTAACAAAGGTTATAACGTCCTTTTCATCAACTTCCGCGATACCAAAATCTCTGGTTTCTATCTGCATACAGCAAACCCTTCTTTCTCAAAAAATAATATTTACAGCGCCTGATACCGCCGATGTGCGCTTATCGGCAGGCATTACCGCGCTAAAAATCAGTCGATATTGCCCTCCTGATTGCCGAGGTACTCTATAGTTACCTTCGGGTACTGGGTGATCTCCATCTGAAATCTTCCGGGGACGAATTCCATTTCCCTCTTTGAGCTGTTCCATGCGGAATTCCAGCTGTCATTGGAGGGGTTATTGATAAGCGATGACATATCAAATTTCGTAACGAAATCAGAGCTGTCATAATCAGCAAAGTGGAGAACCTGCGTAAACACGTTATCAAAGCTCTGCGAATTTGCCCTTAGCTGGTCATCACTTGTAATGCTCTGCCCCGAGAACTTAGTTATCTCGGCAGAGGTCGTACTTCTGACGCCCGAGGAATTCACCCTTGCCCTTGCAAGAGTTTTATAGCTCTCATTAGTCTGCGCGGCCTTCTGAGCCTCCTTAACTATTGCAGGGTCAGTCTTATAATCGGCGGTCTGCTGTTTCCTTATCTGCGCCGCCTGCGCCCTTTTTATCTCAGCTACGTCCTGCTCTTTGGCACGCAGCTTAGCGCGCTCGATCTTTATTTCATATTCTATAGGTGTTGTCGTGATTTTAAGCAGTGACATATCTTACACACTCCTTCCCTGAAGTTTAAAATAACCTTGCTTATCTGATATAATCCATAAGGCTCTGCGGAAGTATCTGGCTGCCGAATTTAAGTGTTAACAGCCATGACTGGTTATACTCCTGCATTTTTGTTATCTCATCGGTATCGTTGATACCCTCGGTATTTTTCCTGATTATTTCAAGGTCAGCGGCCTCGTCCTGAAGTCTGACCTCCTTATTCTCCAAAAATGCCGCCCTTGTTCCCAGGTTTGCGATACCCACGAGCAGGTCATCGAACTTATTCTCAAGGTGATCTCTCAGAGCGCCGAGCTTTTCGCTGTCATTATCCCTGAGTGCCTCCTGCATTTTAGTGAGGATATCGTACATATTATTAGATACCTCTTCCTTGACCTCGTTGCCGTCCTTATCCTCATAGGTTATCTCGGAGGTGCCGTAGCCCGTCCATTCAAGGCCGGGAAAGCTCATCTTGAAGACCGAGTTCTCATCAAAACCCTCACCATCGGGCTTAAGCTTAAGCCCCAGGCCTATATCGACATAGGTCTCACCCGAAAGCTGCACCTGATTGCCGTCGGCATCGAAATACTTTCCGTCAGCGTTTGTTATCTCGCTTGCCTTTATACCGTTATAGAGCAGTGCGCCGTCATCTGAAACGGTATAGGGGGTCTCGCCGTTAGTGCCGCCCAGGATATACTTATCAAGGTAAAGGGAATTAAGGTCATCTACCATTCCCCTTTTGGTTTCCTCGAGGCTTTCCTCAAAGATAGCGCGGGAGGTGGGGTCGGTATTAGTGCCGTTAAGTGCCTTTTCAGCGAGCGAGGAAACGTTCTGAACCTGCTCATTTATTGTCATAAGTGCATTTTCAGCAGCGCTCATCTGCTCCTTAGCGGCAGCGATATTTGCGCTGTACTGTGCGTTTCTGTAGATAGCCGTTCTGTTTCTGAGTGCCTTTTTACCCATAGAAACGTTTTGCGAGAGCCTTTTAAAGCCGCGCCCTGTTTCAAGCTTTTCAAACTGCTCGGCATATCTGCTCATAGTATTATTAGCGTTAAACAAGTATTTACTTGTCATCTGCCTTGAAGTTATCCTCATAAACTCTCACCCCTTAACATCACACAGCCATCTGATTAATGATAACGTTGAGCAGGTCGTCCATAACGGTCATCATTCTTGATGCCGCCTGGAATGCGCGGTTATACATCAGCATATTAGCTGTTTCCTCAGTTTCGGAAACGCCCGTTACTGAATCGCGCATTTCCGAGATATTATTGCCGACCGTAACAGCCGCCTCGTAGTTTTCGTTGATATAGCTCAGGTCACTTCCGAGCGTAACTACATAGTCGGAAACGAAATTCTCAAATGTTCCCGTAAAGCCGTCAAACTCAAACTGGGAATTGGTAAGCTTTGCGGTAAGGTTCAAAAGCCCCGAGTTATCGGTATTCTTGCCGTTATCGGTAAGAAGGTAGGTAGCAGACTCGGAAAGCTCATCTGTTATCCATATATTATTCGCATCGACGTGCATATCGGGGTAAACGCTGCCGTCATCGGTCTCACAGCCGACAAGCTTTTTATAGGAAAGAACATTTCCGTCAGCATCGACCTCGTTGGGGATAGTGTTATTGCATATCGCCGCAAAGCGCACCGCGAAGGAATTTATCTTATCCTTATAGTACATAATACCTCTGTCGGTGCTTTCCGTTCCGTTCTGGATACCGACACCGCGGCCGTTTATCAGCTTGCTCTCGGCGCTTAAAATACCCTTGCCCGTATCTGCGGGCTGAGCTGTCGATTTCCAAAGCACGTTGACAGTTCCGTCGGTGTTCTCGCTATACATAAGCTCATCTACCTCAAGCCCCTTTACAGCCGTCTTAGAGCCGATAGATACATTGATAGTTCCGTCATTATTATAGGAAACGCCTACCTCGCCGTAGGTAGAGAGGTTATCAAGGACTTCATTTCTCGCATCAAGCAGCTCGTTAGGCCCGTACTCGGAGGTATACTCGTTAGAAACGAGCGCGTCCTTTATCCTCTTATTATAATCAGCTATTTCATTAAGATACTGATTAACATCGGAAACATCGGTCGCAAGGCTGTCCTTATACTTTACCGACACCTCATCGAGCGCCTCGGTAGTTTCGCGAATACTTCTTACCACATTTTCAAAAGCATCGCTCGTTACCGCCGCAAAGGTGGGGTTTCCTGCATCTGTCGAAAAATCTTCAAGGGCATCAAAAAGCTCGCCGACAGCATTTCTGAGGCCGTAGCCGTTGCCGTCGCGCCCGAGGTCATATTCCTGCAAAGCGTCCTCGATATCGGTCATGACAGCTGAGCGTGTAGCATAGTCGCCCACGTCAGCGCTCTGATTACGGAAAGCCGTATCAAGCAGCTTATCCCTTGTCTGGCCGATACCTATAACGTTAGTTCCCTGCCCTGCGAGCGACACCTGATTATGCAGATAGCCTGCCGCAGTATTGGGGTTCATATAATTCACAGAAACCTGATCTACGCGCTGTCTTGTATATCCCTTGGAATTGATATTGGCAAGGTTATTGCCCGTTATATCAAGCGCCTTCTGGCTTGCAAAAAGCGCAGACTTGCTGGCCTCAAAGCCTAAAAACGTAGGTCTCATTCCTATCTCTCCTTTTAGAGGCAAGAGGTTAGAGGTAAGAGGTAAGAAAACCGCCCCCACACTTCATTCCTGCCTATTCATCTCTCCGAAATTCTTTTATATCTGCTTATTGAGCAGGTTGGAGTTTGTAAGGTGGCTGTCCGAAAGGCCTTTGGTGTTATAGATCGAGGCTATAGATGCCTCCTTTTCTATCTCACCGAGCTGGACATTTACAAAATCCATTGACCGCTTATTGAGATATCTTATATTCTTGATTATAGAGGTAAGCCTATCCTTCTGCGCGGTAAGCTTTTTGCCCTCCTCCTCATCAAAGTGCCTGAGCACCTCGGAGAAAGCCATATTCTCAAACCCTAAGCGCTTACAAAGCTCTATCCTCTCGTCCTCAAAGGCCTGAGCCTTTGCTATCATTGACTGGTAATTTTTCATAGCCTCCTGAATACGGGGCAGCTCACAGCTCATAAGAGCCTCAAACTTTTCAAGCTCACATTTCTGCGCCTCGATATAAAAGGCTATGAACTTTTCCATAAAGCCGTAATATTCCTCGAATGCCGTCACAGACATCACCTCTCAAAAATCGTGATGACCCTTACGCAAAGCGCTCGAGTATCTTTCCTGCGATATCCTCGCTTGAAACAAAGTAGCTGCCGTCAGCTATACTTGCCTTAAGAGCATTTATCTTATCGGCAGAGCTTAAAGAATTGACATTTGCAGCGATAGTTGTTTTGACCCTTGCAGCCGCAACATCGGACGCGTCAGCCTTTATAGATACCACATCATTTTTAGAGATATCAAAGCCTGCCGCCTTTACATCAGCTCCTGCGCTCTTACCTGCGGAGGCTGCCGTTTTAAGGCCTTGTGTGCTATAGCCGCGCATTGCATTATTCAATCTGATATTCATAACATCACTTCCATCTATTACTCACTGTTGTTATACACCTTTCCGCCCTCATTCGGAGGGTTTGGTGCTATCGTTCACTTTACATATCGGCGGTAAAATAAATAATTAAACTTATAAACAGCCTGCTCTCATAATTTTCGGCACTCTGCACAAAACGAGCGATTGGTTTTGTGCAGAATTTTGGTCAGGATACAAGGCAAAGTATTCCGAAGGGGGGCAATGCGAATGGGGATTGGGGGCGACCGCAAAGCCCCCCAAACCCCTTCGGGATTCACCCTTACAAGCCCGAATGGGCATATCGTGCGGCAAAGCCGCACACCATAATTATTCATTATTCATTTTTCATTATTCACTGTTCATTAATTCCTCAGGTCTTGAAATCCATAGGGAATTGTGGTATAATATATGGGTTAGATACTATATTATAAAGGAAGTGAAAGCGGCTTGGGAAAAATAATATCAGTAATAACCCAAAAGGGCGGTGTCGGCAAGACGACGACTGTTAATGCCCTTTGCGCTACACTTTCAAGAAAGGATTACAGAGTTCTTGCAATTGATATGGACCCACAGGGAAATCTTTCATTCTCGACGGGGGCCGATACCGACTCAAAGCCGACTATCTACGAGCTGATAAAGGGCGATGTCACCATAAAAGAGGCTATTCAGCGAATGAGCATGACAGACATCGTTCCCTCAAACATTCTGCTCTCGGGGATAGAGCTTGAATATACGGGCAAAAACAGAGAATTCCTGCTCTACACAGCACTTAAAGAGGCTCAGCCGTTTTATGATTATATAATAGTAGACTCGCCCCCCGGGCTTGGCATTTTAACAGTCAACGCGCTGACGGCGTGCGATTATGTTATTATACCCATGATGCCCGATATTTTCTCACTTCAGGGTCTTACGCTTGTATATGAAACGATAGATTATGTAAAGCACACGATAAACCCGGGAATTGAGATAGCAGGTGTTTTGATAAACCGCTATGTAAAGCGCTCAAAGCTGCACAAGGAGGTTTACGGAACGGCTAAGATGATATGTCAAAAGCTGCACATTCCGCTGCTTGAAACGGTGATAAGAAACTCGACTGCCCTTGCCGAGGCGCAGGCGCTGCAAATGGACATCACCGAATACGCGCGCCGCAGCACGGGCACTAAGGATTTTGCAGCCCTTGTCTGCGAGCTTGAACGCTACGGAATGGTAAAGCACCCGTATTAGGAAATGCAGGTGCCGACGTTTTCCGCCGCAGGCGATACAATAATTGTGCATTGTGCATTGAGAATTGTGCATTAAAAGAGAGGTGTTACATTTATGGCAAAGACGAAAAAGGATATAAACAAGCAGGCTATGTTTTCCAAAATAATGCCTTCGGGAGACTCTGCGCATACTGTAGCGCCGAATGTCAAGAATATGCAGCCCTTTGACCCGTATGAGGACGAAAGGGACAAGAAATCTGCGGAGGTAAAGGCAGAGCTTGAACGGCAGCACATGACCCCCGAGCAGATAGAGGCCGAGAAAAAGGCCGAGGAGGAAAAGCTGAGAGCCGAGCAGGAGGCAAAAGCCCCCAAAACGGAGGCGCCCGATGTCGAGGAGATAATAAGCACCTACTCAAAGGACGCAAAGGCGGCAGAAGACAAAGAAAACAAGGAAAGCGATAAAACAGAGCAGGCTGCCCCCGAGAAAAAGGCAGACGAGAAAAAAGCGGAAGAGCCCCCTGCCCCCGAGCCGCAGCCCGACACGGCTGTAAAGGTGATAAACATTCACGAGCGAATGGTGGCAAAAAGGATAGAGGGCGCGCTTAAAAAATTCGGGTGCTGCTCATGCACGCTTTGCAGGAACGATGCTATGGCTATGGCGCTAAACACCGTAAGCCCGAAATACATCGTGACTACCGAGGCAGACGTTGAGGCTTTGCTTAAAAACGAAGACCCTGCCGAGGTAACGCAGGCGATATCAAAAGCCATACTGCACGTCAAGGCGAACCCGAGGCACTAAAGAGCGCGGCTGTGATGCTAAAATAATAAAGAAGAAAGAACAGAGAATAAACCAAAAGCGCTCAAGGCCTAAGCCTCAAGCGCCGTTTGTTCAGATCTCATGCATATTATTCCAGTTCGCTCTGAAGTATTCCTCTCTGTACTGCTTTGGTGTAAAGCCCGTGTGCTTTCTGAAAGCAGAAATAAAGTGGCTGTGCGAGCTGAAATTAAGGTAGTTGCCTATGTCGATAGACGAATAGTCGCTGTATTTGAGCATATTCTCCGCGGCCTTTATCCTTCTTGACATAATGTATTCCGAGATAGTTACGCCTACCTCCTGCCTGAAAAGCTTTGAAAGGTACTGCGCCGAAAGGCCGAGCTTGTCCGCAAGCTCGGATACTCTTATGCCGCTGTAGATGTTATCATAAATAAGGTCAAGGCACATAAGAATATGCTTTGAGTATGCCTCGCCCGAGTTTACCGTCTGCATTCTCTTTGCGTATTCAAGGAATACCTCCCTGTGTATACCGCGCAGCTGCTCCTCGGTGGTGCTGACATCAAGGCGGTTGATGTAGATATCGCTTATCGTGTATGATGTTTCGGTAGGCATTCCCGCCTCGATGCAGAATCTTGCGATAAGTGCAATAGTAATAACAAGGTGGTATTTTATGTTTCTCAGGTTATCCTCACTCAGCCTGCCGTAGCCCTCTACAGCAAGCGGCGTGTAAAGCTCCTTAACTCTTTCGATGTCACCTGCGGCAACAGCGCTGTAGAATTCAAGCTCCTTTTCATACGGCGAATGCAGCTTGCCGTATTCACGCTGAACGAACTCTCTCTGAGCAAGCTCTTTATTAATGCTCATAGCATTCCCCCCTTTACATTTAATAATAGTCTGCTTAGGGTAATAGATAATTATTTCTTCATAATTATTTTCTTTTCTTTGGTTAATTATACCATAGTTACGTCATTTTGTAAATAACAAAAAGTTTAACAAAATTACACTTTTTGCGCTTTTGACATTTAAAAACTGATATAAAAGTCACAAGAATTACATTTCCTCACGGGTTTCAGAAAATAATCATATACGACGATACCGCACAGCACACTTTTGGTATGCTGCACGGTACCGCGCTATTGCCATAATCGGCTAATTGAAGGAAGCTTTATGAAAAATTTCTAAAAGCTTAAAATATGGTGGGTGATGTCTGAATTATTTAATGGATTCCTGCTCCTTAGTGATGTAGTAATCAAGAGCCTTCTCGTTCTCTTCAACAAGCTCTGTCCATGTATGAGTGCCCGAGGGGTTCATAGTTCCCTTGATTATGTTATCCGTAAGGTTTGAGATATCCTGCGAAACGCCCTGAGCGAACTCAAATACGGGAGCCTCTGCTGCCATCTTGTATATCTCATCTCTCATTTCGAGCATTTCCTCTGTCCAGCCGTAATCCTCAGCGAGCTGGTCAAGAGTTATCTGATGAGCTGCCTCATCTATCTCAGCATATCTTGTGCAGTCAAGCCATGCTGCAACGCCCTCGGGGTTCTTAGCGCCCTTAGCTATGCAGAATGCGTGAACTCTTGAAGGGATGTACTGCTTATCGCTGTCAGCCGCACACGGAACGGGAACGAACATTACCTCGCCGTCAGCTATGTTGCCGTAAGGCTCTGTGCTGGAGGGTGCGTTCTCAATGCCCCAGAATCCGATAGGATAGAACAGTGTAAGACCTGATGCAAGACCTGTTCCGAATACATCTCCTCTTACCTTCCAGTCATGCTGATCCTTAGGATAAACGACCTCGTTCTTCTGTAGATTATACATCATTTCCTCTGCCTTTGCAAGCTCGGGTGCCTTGATGTTGTTAACTATCTTGCCGTCCTGCATATCAACAAGCGGCATACCTGTTGACTCTAAGAGTGCGTTCTCATAATACCAGCCGTCAAGAGCGTACATATCCTTTTCTGCATCTGTAAAGTCAGTACACATCTCGCACATCGTATCCCAGTTCCACTTGCCCTGCTTGTAGAGGTCAGCAGGCTGATCCATGCCGATATCGTCTATTATCTTCTTGTTGTATACCCATATGTAGCTCGGGTCAACTCTTACAACTGCTACATAGTGCTTGCCGCCGAATGTAAATTTGTCAGATGCGGTCTTCATATCCGACCAGAGCGGATCGCTGAAGTCAATATGGTCATCTATAGGCTCTATCATATCCTTGATAGCGCACTTAGGGAATACATTCATATCATCTGCGCCGATAAAGTCGGGCGAAGAGTTTGCCATTACGTTTTTGGCAAGGTCATCAAAATAGTTTTCCCAGGTTGTCTGCATCCATTCGATCTTGCCGTTATAAGCAGTCTTGAAAAGTGCAAGGTCAACGCCTATATCCTTGTCAGCGCTCTCTGTGGGGTTGATATCCCAGTGCGAGAACCACTTTATAGTAGAATTATCAAGCTTTCTCGGGTTCTTTATGCCGCTTGAAAGACGTTCAACTATCTGCTGCTGATCCTCCTTAAGCACTTTTTCGGGCATCGAAGAGGAATCACTTGATGAGCTGTTTCCGCAGGCAGCTATACTGAGTGCAGAGCTGAGTGCTACGATAGCTGCGGCTGCTCTTTTAAATGCTTTCATATACGTCTACCTCCGCGAAGTTACTTTCTCTTCTTGCTTGCTACCATGCCTGCTGCTGCCATTGCCATAGCTGCGAGTATAGCGTTCGATGCTGCACCAGTCTGTGCATTGCTCTCCTGCTGCTGTGCTGCTGCGCCGCCGTTGCCGCTGCCTGTAGCTGCGTTTGCTGTATCGCCTGCGCCTGCTGTGTCGCCGCCGGTCGTTTTTGTATCGCTTGCAGCTGTTTTGTCGTCTGCTGCCTTTTCTTCTTTCTTCTCCTCTTTAGTTTCTTTCTTGGTTTCCTCAGCCTTTTCAGCGTCCTTCTCGCCCTCTGCATTATCGCCCTCGCCTGAATCAGCAGCAGGAGCGTCGCCTGTGTTAAGGTTAAGTGTCATTGAAAGAACGCCGCCGTTGAATGCGCCTTCCTGATCCCAGCCTGCAACCTCGGGGCAAGCCTTCTTCTTGACCTCGCCTGTCTCCTCATCTACCTCATCAAGCGGACGGATATGAACTCTGAAACCGCCCTCGGGATCGAGTGTTGCCTCTGTAATGCTGTTAACGCTGTCAAGAACCGTTTCAGTGCCGTCCTCAGCTACGAACTTAGCATCTGTGATCTCTATATTGTAAGGATAGCCCTCATCGGGAAGGTTCAAAAGCATGATACCCATATCACCGAGAGTACCCTTGCCCGACATTGTTGTGTCAGCCATAGGTGCACCTATAGAAAAGCTTACTTTGATAACGCCTTCCTCATCTATGCCGAACCATTCGCTCTGGTTCCAGTTCCACTTCTGGCTCATAAAGAATCCCATAGCGCCAACGCTGTAGAACTTGTCATTGATCTCTTTGTTCTCCTCAACACTTGCAGGGTAAGCTACGTCATAAAGGTCTGTAGCTGCCGATGCGCTGATAGTCATCGAAAGTGCGAGTGCCGCTGCTGTCATTCCAACAAAAATTCTTCTCAGTTTCATAGTGTTTTTCCTCCAATTATTTTAGATTTGCCCCATGCGCGAATGAGGCTCAACGTTTGTTAACGATTACATTATAGCACCCGAAAACCGAAAGTTATATAAAATACTTAAGAAAGATATCAAGTTTTTAATCATACAAACATTTCATTAAATATAAACATATTATCGCCCAAAATTTGGTAATAACTCACATCAGCGAAATAGCATTTATATAAAAAAGTTAAGGCAACACCGCACAAAGATTGTGGTACAGATACGCAGTCAGATTGCCCAAATTTGCCGCAGGAATACTAACGTATTTCAAGGTAAATTTGGGTAATATGACGGAAAATCTTGGGGTAGATGTGCCGCAAAGCTCTCAGGCGGTCTTTGTGCGGTGTTGCCTTAATATTTTACATCAAAGCCGCATCTATACAGCATATTCTGCCCGAATTCCCCCATAAAAAAAGCAGGAGAACTTATCTCCTGCTTTGTACCCGATATTCTAAAACGGCGCTCTGCCTGCCGTTTCCAATTTGCCGCTAAGCGCGTTTACATATGTCAGCTGATAGCTGCCGTCCTCCTTCTGAAAATATAAAGCCCACGCAGGCTCGGCCTTGTATACAGCGCCGTATTGGTGGTCAAACTCCTCGCCCCACAGCGTCCTGTCATAGCTTTCCACTTTGGGAATGTATTCAAGGCTTGCATATAAAAGTTTCATATGCGGTGCCGCCGCAAGCATTGAATTGCTTGCTGAAACTATCGCCTCGTCGCAGTCGATGTGGCTTTTATTATCACACTTTTGCGGTGTAAAAAGCTCAAACATACTCTGCACCTCAAACGGCTTGTCCGCCCTCGCCATGCACACCCGAAACTGCAAGCTTATCTCATTTTGAGGGTCATCAAGGCTGTATTCGCTCAGCTTGACAGTCGCCCCACCGCCTAAATCAAGCCCGAAAAACATTTCGGCAAACTCGCTGTCGGCCTTGTGCCTTATAGCATAAATAGGCCTTGTTTCAAGAGAAACGCCGAGTGCTGCAAAGCAGTCCGTCAGGTATGACTGCGCTGTAGCGCAAAGCTCATCAAGCTTTACAGTGCCGTCCTTAAGGGCTATCTCGGTGTCAGCAAAGTCACGCTCAAATATCGGCTCGCCGTTAAAATACTCTGCCCCCGCAGGCTCCTCCCTTTCATCAAAGTAGTAAAAATACCCGTTGCCGCTAAGGTGCAGCTCCTTGCTTTCATATTTAAGCTCTGCATACGGCGAGATGCCTTGCTCGCTGTAGTCATTGCACTCCTCACGTTTGGCATACTGCCGCTCCTCTTCGCTGAAAAACAGCATTGACAGCGCATCTATCCTGCCCATTCCGCTGCCGTACTGCGTAAAGGTGTATATCCCCATATCCGTATTCTCGGGCAGCGAAAAGCCCTCGGCTATCTGAAAATCAGCCTTTGTCTGATAATTATCTGCTTTTTCCTCCGAGCCGCCCTTTGAGCAGCCGCAAAGCAGCATAGCCGCCGCTGTTATAAGCGCACCTATCTTACTGCAAGCTTTCATTTTCTTCCTCCTCTTCGTAAGCCAAGTATTGCTCCTCCTCATCAAGCCCGTAATAAACTGACAGATCATAGGCCCGTTCTATTTTGTAAACAGGCTCTCTGTACAGTGATCTTCCGTCAAAATCCAAGAAATTACTTGGCTGTAATACTTTCTTTAGTTCTCCGTTGAGCGCATTCACACAAAGCTTTAATTTTTTTACACCTTCATCGTTTATTATGTTAAAATACAGCGCCCAGTAAGGCTCTGCTGTATATACCGCCCCCGGCTGATGAGCAAAGCTGCTGCTCCAAACGGTGTTATCATAGCTTTCCACATAGGGGTGGTATTCAAGCTCGGCGTGGATAAGCGTCATATTTTCAGCATTTAAGGAATACTTGTTGTATGCATGGATTATCGCCTCGTCACAGTCAAGGTGATCCCTTTTATCCGCAAGCTCCTTTGGCGCTATCATATCATAAAGGCTCTCTACTTCAAACGGCTTTTCGGTATCATACATCGAGGCACTTATGCAAAAGCTTATCTCATCCGGTTTATACCGCTCAGATGAATATTCAGCATATGTATCTGAACGTGCAGGCTTTACTGTCGCACAGCCGTCCTCCATATCAAGTGTAAAAAACACCTCGGCGTATTGATCTTCCTTTTCCGGGCCTTCGGGGTCATCTATGCCTATAGATACATTGTATATAAGAGCAAATGCAGGCCTTAGTTTCATCTCTATCCCGAGTGCCATTATGCAGTCTGTGATATATGACTGCGCCTTATCCGACAGTTCCTTTAATGACGCACTTTCATACTCATTTAGTTTAACTGCCTTTTGCTCATACACTTCAGGGAAAACAATATCATCAAAGCCATCCACAAACGCAGGGAACTTTGGCTCTCTTTCATGATCATGGTATAAAAACCTGCCACTGTCGGTAAGCACAAGTATTTTTGACCCGTCCTGCGTTTCAAGCTTAGTTGTCGGAATGGTCGCGGTCAGCTCCTGCTTTGAGGCATTCAGTTTATCGTCAGCCGAAAAGAATACCGATGACAGCGCATCTATCTTTCCCTCACAGCTTAGCTGCGTAAATTCATATATGCCCATATCTGTATCTCTCGGCAGCACAAAGCTTTCTGCGTAATTAAACCTCGCCTTTGTCTGATACTGCGTATTTATTCCCTGCTCGCTGCTGCCGTCCTTTGAGCAGCCGCAAAGCAGCATAGCCGCCGACAGCGTCATACATAAAATTATCCTTTTCATCTTCATTTACTCCACCTCTCTATTAATATAGACGTAATATAGACGTGTCAGCACTCAATAATGTTGCATTGCATCAAAAAAATTGTAGCCTTGCACAAAAAGAGCTGCCAAAAAACAGCAAATTATCTAATCAGAAACTTTCCAGGCCCCCTTGACATATAATAGAAATAGTGTTATAATTAAATCAAACAAATGAACAAGTATTCATATGTTTAATTGAAATAAAAGGAGAGTTTCTTATGAAAAAGACATATGCAATCGAGGTAGACTGCGCAAACTGTGCAAATAAAATGGAGCAGGCCGCTAAAAAGACCGAGGGTGTAAAGGACGCGGCGGTCAATTTTATGGCGCTTAAGATGAAAGTTGAGTTTGAGGAGGGCGCTGACGAAAAGGCGGTAATGAAAGAGGTTTTAAAAGCCTGCCGCAAGGTAGAGCCCGACTGCGAGATAGAGTTTTAAAATACAAATCGGAGTTTGGCACTGCGTTTTTAGAGTGAGGGGGCAACCCGAAGGGGTTTGGGGGCGACCGGAAAGCCCCCAATAAGCCGCCGCAGGCGGCTTAAATCCCCCGGGAGCGATAACCAAAGCCTTAGTTCATCGCTCGGGATA